>DAIAZB010000001.1 GCA_027443745.1 Thiomonas sp.
GAACGCATTGCCGCCGTTGAACGCCAGCGTGTAGCCGTAGATCACCCACAGCACCACGATCATCGAGAACACCGTCATCACCTGCATCAGCATCGACAGCACGTTCTTGGAACGCAGCAGGCCGCCGTAGAACAGCGCCAGCCCCGGTACCGTCATCAGCAACACCAGCAGCGTGGAGGTCAGCATCCACGCCACGTCGCCCTTGTTCATCACCAGCGGTGGCGCCGCGGCCGCCGCCTGCGCGCACGCCAGCGGCGCGAGCAGACTCAACAGCAGGCCGATGGCGAGCATCGCCCAGCCCTTGCGCATGTCACGAAACAACTTGATGCCTTTCATGGAAACCTCACGGGAGTCGGGTCAGAGGGCGTCGGCGTCGAGATCGCCGGTTCGAATGCGGATCACCTGTTCCACCGCGCTGACGAAGATCTTGCCGTCGCCCACGCTGCCGGTCCTGGCCGACTGCTGGATCGCATCGAGCGCCGGGTCGAGCAGCTCGTCGGGCACGACGGCCTCGATCTTGATCTTGGGCAGGAAATCGACGGTGTACTCGGCACCGCGATACAGCTCGGTGTGGCCTTTCTGCCGACCGAACCCGCGTACCTCGCTGACCGTGAGCCCGCTGACGCCCACCTGGGTCAGCGCCTCGCGGACTTCGTCGAGCTTGTATGGCCGGATGATGCAACTGATCAATTTCATCGTTCTTCCCCCTCGATAGGTAAGCTGCGGATGGTGGTCGCGACGTCAGAATGCCTTGGCGAAGCTCAGCAGCGCGGTGGCGCGACCCAGATAGTGACCATAGGCGTTGGTGTAGAGCGGCCTGCTGGCGTCGGTGTCGTAGTAGCCCAGCGCCACCGAGTAGCCGTGATCGAAGTTTCGCGTGACAACGACTTTCCAGTCGGTATAGCTCAGGCTGCTGCTGTGCGCGACGGTCTGGTGACCCACGTGGGTATTGAGCACCCACTTCGGCACGAACTCGTAATTCCACGACAGATCCAGGTAATCGCTGTGCTTGCTGTTGGCGAAGCCGAACAGGTTGCTGAACGCGTGCGAGTACTTCAGCGTGACCGTCTTCCAGCCCAGCTGCGCGTAGCCTTCAAAGGTGTAGGGCCGGATGAAGCCCGCCGGATAGGTGCCGGGGTAGTAGTACTCGTAGAGTCCGGCGTCATAGCTCCAGTCGGTGGCGAACGTGCCGCGCTTGCCGGCGTACACGTCAATTTCCAGGCTGCTGGAAAGCGGACTGGCCGAGGTCGAGGCATCCGACAGCCAGCTGATGTTGCTGCCCCATGCGCCTGCGTACCAGCCGCTGGGGTGGTCGTACTCGATGCCGGCCTGCACGGCCGGTTTGCGGTTGGTCTGGGAGAGCCCGCGGAACAGGTAGTCGTTGACCACCGCGATGCTGCCGGTGATGGTGCTCTGCGGAGCATCCGCCGCCCTTGCCGGCGTGCCGAGGCTGGCGAACAACAACAGCGCCATGCATGAAAGTGTCAGACATCGCTTCATCGACATGCTCCAGTAGGAATGGGCGTAGCGCGATGTGTTCAGCAAGACTGGTGCCACACAGTCAAATGCTTCAAAGACAACAACTTGTGCTGAAGCAAGGGCAACCATCATGTTGCGTTGCATCATTCAAGGGCAACGGACCGACCCGTTTGCACCAAACACACCAACCCTGCACGGGAGCGCGCGCATCGGCCTGCAGATAGCCCACGGAACGACCATGGCCTGACGTGCGGGCAGTAAACTGCCGCACCTTGCCGTAACCCTCTTCCCATCTACTCTGGACTCGCCAATCCATGATCGATCTGCTCCGCGTCAGCCTGCTCGGCATCATCGAGGGCATCACCGAATTCCTGCCCATCTCGTCCACCGGTCATCTCATCCTTGCCGCCAGCCTGCTGGGTTGGGTGAGCGACAAGGCCAAGGTATTCGAGATTGCCATCCAGAGCGGCGCCATCCTGGCGGTGATGTGGCACTACCGTCAACGCCTCATCGGCGTGATGGAGGGCCTGATCTCGCGTCAACCGGTCCGGCGCACGGCCGCCTGGCGTTTCAGCCGCAACCTGCTCATCGCCTTTATGCCTGCGGCATTGCTGGGCCTGGTGTTCGCATCCGCCATCAAGCGCCATCTGTTCGCCCCCGTGCCCGTGGCCCTGGCCTTCATCGCTGGCGGGTTGGTCATTTTCTGGGCCGAACGGCGGCAGGTGGCCAGGGCGGATGCCATCCGTGTGCAGACCGTGGAGGCCATGACTGCGCTCGATGCCTTGAAAGTGGGCGCGGCGCAGGCATTCGCCCTTGTTCCGGGCACCAGTCGATCGGGCGCCACCATCATCGGCGGCATGCTGTTCGGCTTGAGCCGCATCGCAGCCACCGAGTTTTCCTTCTTCCTCGCCATTCCCACCTTGCTGGCCGCCACTGGTTACGACCTGCTCAAGCATCGTGCGCTGCTGGGTGCCGCCGATCTGCCAGCCTTCGGCCTGGGCATGGTGGTGTCATTCGTGTCTGCGCTGGTGGTGGTGCGCTGGCTGCTGCGCTATGTGGGTGGACACAGCTTTGTGCCCTTCGCCTGGTACCGCCTGGTGTTCGGTGCCGCAGTCCTGATGACGGCCAAGATGGGTTGGGTCAACTGGGCGGCTTGAGTCGATGCTCGCCGGCTTCGCTGGCGCGGGTCTCAGTCAGGGATGGGTCGCTTTTCAAACACCAGATCCCACACGCCATGCCCCAAACGCAGGCCGCGCTGCTCGAACTTGCTGAGCGGCCGCCAGGCGGGGCGTGGGGCATAGCCAGCGGCGGTGTTCACCAAGTCCTCGTTGGCCGATAGCACCTCCAGCATCTGCTCGGCATACGGCTCCCAGTCGGTGGCGCAATGCAGATAGCCGCCAGGCGCCAGCCGGCTGGCCGCGAGTTCGACAAAACCAGGCTGAATCAGGCGACGTTTGTGATGGCGCTTCTTGTGCCAGGGGTCGGGAAAGTACACATGCACGCCCGCCAGGGCGTTGGGCGCGACCATCTCGCACAGCACCTGCACCGCGTCGTGCTGAATGATGCGCTGATTCTTCAACGCCAGTTTTTCGATGCACAGCAGCAACGCGCCCACTCCAGGCGTGTGCACTTCCACGCCGATGAAATCGCGCTCGGGCTGGGCTTGGGCGATCTGCGCCGTGGCCTCGCCCATCCCGAAACCCACTTCCAGGATGCGCGGCGCCGTGCGGCCGAACACCGCGTCCCAATGTGTTGCCTGCGGTGTGTAGGGCAACACGAAGCGCGGCCCGAGTTCCGCCAGCGCACGCGCCTGCCCGGTGGTGGTGCGCCCGGTGCGCAGGACAAAGCTGCGAATGCCGCGTGCGCGCGGTGCGTGGACCGACGTGGAGTCGGCTGCTGCGGCAACGGGCTCGGGAGGTGAGGCGGCAGGCATGGTGCTGAAACTCGGAGAGGCGGCGTAAAAAAACCGGCCGGGCCGGAAGAGTTTCGCTGCAATGTCAATGCGAGTGGAGCGGGCGATGGGAATCGAACCCACGCTATCTGCTTGGGAAGCAGAAGTTCTACCATTGAACTACGCCCGCATGGACCACGATTATAGGCAGGGGCCTCTGCCGGCACCGTGTGTTGCACCGCAAGCGACAGTGGATCCGTCGTGAGCCGATGCGCAGCCTCCGACTGTCGCGACTCCCTGTCCGGGCGCATTGCACTCTCCATATCCTGTTGCACCTTCTCGACGTTCGGCTGCACGATGTCCCCATCATCATCGATCCGTTTACAGGGCCTGCCGCCCGCGGTCACGGCGCAGACCCGCTTGCTGCTGCTCGGCAGTTTCCCGAGTCGGGCGTCGCTGCGGGCGCAGCAGTATTACGCCCACCCACGCAACCAGTTCTGGCCCTTGCTCGCCGCCCTGTTCGAGCTGGACCTGATGCGGCTCGACTATGCCGCGCGGCTGCAGGCGGTGCTGGCTCGCGGTCTGGGCATCTGGGATGTGTACGCCACCTGTGAGCGGGAGGGCAGCCTCGATACCGCCATCACCCAGGCGCGGCCGAACGATTTGCCCGGGTTGGTGGCGCGGTTGCCGAGGCTGCAGGCGATTGCCCACAACGGCGGCGAGTCGGCGCGGATGATGCGTGTCACTGCGAGTCTCGTTCCGGTTTGCCACCGCCTGCCTTCCACCAGCCCGGCGAATGCGGCGTGGAGTTTGACGCGCAAGCTGGAGGCTTGGCGCCTGGTGTTCGCACGTCATGGCTTGATCGCCAGCGCAGGCTCGGATCCTCAGACGGACCTCAACCAGGCTCTACACTCAGGGCATGCAAGCATCCAGGCCCGCAACGCCCAAGGCTGAGGCTCATTCCCGATCCGAGCCCAAGAGCGCGCCGCGCGCGATGCATGGGCCGCTGGACTGGCGCGACGTGCTGCATTGGCTCCACGACGACGACTTCATCGACGATGCCGGTCTGCGCCAGGGGCTGGACCGCTGTGCCCATGCCAGCGAGCGCCTGCACGCGCTGCACAAGGTGGCCAACGCCGGGTTGACGCGTGTTGCAGACGCCAAGGCGCTCGATCTGGACCAGCTGACCGCCTGGCTGGCCGGACGCGCCGACATGCCCCTGGTGCGCATCGATCCGCTGAAAGTCGACATCGGCAAGATCGGCGATCTGATTTCGCTCAACTACGCCGAGCGCCATCGAATCCTGCCGGTGGCAGCCGACGCCCTGGGCGTGACCATCGTCACCGCCGAGCCCTTCGACCTGGGCTGGAAGACCGAGCTGGAGCGCATGCTGCGCCGGCCCATCCAGCTGGCCGTGGCGAACCCGGTGGACATCACGCGCTACACCATCGAGTTTTTCAACCTGGCGCGCTCGGTGCGCCAAGCGCACAAGAACAGCGCCACGGCGGGCCTGAGCGGGGTCAACCAGTTCGAGCAACTGGTGGAACTGGGCAGGAGCGGCCGTGCTCTCGATGCCAATGACGCCGGCGTGGTGCAGGTGGTCGATTGGCTATGGCAATACGCCTTCGAGCAGCGCGCCTCCGACATCCACCTGGAGCCGCGGCGCGAGCTGGGCGTCATCCGCTTTCGCATCGACGGCGTGCTGCAAACGGTTTATCAGCTGCCGCCTGCGGTGATGAACGCCATGACCAGCCGTGTCAAGCTGCTGGGCCGTATGGACGTGGTGGAAAAGCGCCGCCCGCAGGACGGGCGCATCAAGACCCGCAGGCCCACGGGCGATGAAATCGAGTTGCGCCTGTCCACGTTGCCCACGGCCTTCGGCGAAAAACTGGTGATGCGCATTTTCGACCCCGACGTGGTGCTGCGCGACATGGCTGCTTTGGGTTTTCCCAGCGCCGAGGGTGCGCGCTGGAACGAACTGACCAACCGCCCCCACGGCATCGTCCTGGTCACCGGGCCCACCGGCAGCGGCAAGACCACCACGCTGTATTCCACGCTCAAACGCCTGGCGACCGATGAGGTGAATGTCTGCACGGTGGAAGACCCGATCGAGATGGTCGAGCCCGCGTTCAACCAGATGCAGGTGCAGGCAGGCCTCGACATCGGCTTCGCCGATGGCTTGCGGGCCCTGATGCGGCAGGATCCGGACATCATCATGGTGGGTGAAATTCGCGACCGCGAGACGGCCGACATGGCGGTGCAGGCCGCCCTCACCGGCCACCTCGTCCTGTCCACCCTGCACACCAACGACGCGCCGGGCAGCATTGCCCGTCTGCTCGAACTTGGCGTGGCACCCTATCTGGTCAGCGCCACCGTGCTCGGCGTGCTGGCGCAGCGTCTGGTGCGCACCTTGTGCGCACATTGCAGACAACCCGACGATGCGTTCGACCAGGCCACCTTCCAGCAGGCCGTGACGCCCTGGAAGCCGAGCACCAAGGTGTCGCCCTACAAGCCGATGGGCTGCCTGGAATGCCGCAACACCGGGTATCTCGGCCGCGTTGGGTTGTACGAGTTGCTGGTGTTCAGCCCGGCCTTGCGCACGCTGGTTGCCGCTGCCGCGCCGCTGGATGCGCTGCGTCAGCAGGCCGTGAAGGACGGCATGCGTCCATTGCGCTTGGCTGGTGCCCTGAAGGTCGCCGAGGGCAGCACCACGCTCGACGAAGTGTTGCGCGCCACGCCGGCGGCGCAAGGCTGAGCGCTGCCGCTTGCGGCCCTCGTGTCACGGCAACTCCAAAGGAATTTTCGATGTTCAAGCACAAGCATGTTCTGGGTGTGGCGGTGTTGCTGAGCAGCGCGGGTGTCGCTGGCGCCTTCAATCTCGGCGACCTGCAAAATCAACTCGGCGGTGCCCTGCAGCAAGCCCAGCCGAACACGGCGCAACAGACGGCGCCGCAGGCCGATAGCGGCGCCATGGGGCAGGGCGCATTCACCGGCACGCCGGCGCTGGCGGCTCTGAGTTCAGGCGAGGTCGGGCAGGGCTTGAAGGCCGCGCTGTCACGCGGGGTGGATACGGCTGTCAGCACCCTGGGGCGCGCCAATGGGTTCTATGGCAGCCCGAAATGGCGCATTCCGCTGCCTCCGGCGCTGGACAAGGCCAGCAGCTTGATGCGCATGACCGGCAAGGGTTCGCAGGCGGACGCGCTTGACCTGGCCATCAACCGTGCCGCCGAGGCCGCCGTGCCCGAGGCCAAGACCCTGCTGGTGAATGCGGTCAAAAGCATGAGCATCGCCGACGCCAAAGGCATCCTCACCGGCGGCAACGAGGCCGCGACCGCATACTTCAAGCGCAAGACCGAGGCGCCGCTGACGCAGAAGTTCCTGCCCATCGTGCGCCAGGCCACGGCCCAGGTCGGCCTGGCGCAAACCTACGATCGCTACGCCGGCCAGGCGGCGCAGTTCGGGCTGGTCAAGGCCGATCAGGCGAACATCGACAGCTACGTCACGCAGCAGGCGCTGGATCGCCTGTACCAAGCCATCGGTGAAGAAGAAAAAGCCATCCGCAGCGACCCGGTGGGAACCGGCAGCGCCCTTATCGGCAAGGTGTTCGGCGCGTTGCGCTGAGATCGAAGTCAACAATCGTGCGGTTCGATCCGTTCGCCAGTCTCGTCGCCATGCCCAGCGTTTTTCCAGGCGACTTGCTCCGTGCCAGGGCGCGGCATGGCGCGCGGTGCCCATCGCATGACGCCGACTGAGCGCCCGCCTGCCTTGCAACCAGCGTGCGCGCTGTGGTGCGCTGGCGATGCGCCGGACATGCGCACGCTGACCCTTGGGGGTGCCTGGACGGTGCATGGACTGGATCCGGCACCCGCGCTTCATCTGCCGGCGGGCTGCACCACGGTGCGCGTCACGGCGGCGGGAGATGCCGCCATCCATGCCGCAACCCTTGTCACCACCCGGGACATGCCCGCGGCAGAGCCCGCAGCCGTGGTGCCCTTGCAGCTCGATACGGCCGGCGCCCTCGTGCTCGGGCGCAGTCTGAAGGCCTGGGCCGATGCCGGCATCGTGGTCGATCGCAGCGCGCTCACCCCGGCCCACCGCCAGCTGCTCGATCTGGTGCTGGCCCGTGCCGCGCCGGCCCCGCAGCTGCAGCCCAGGGCGCATGCCGGCCTGCTTGGCGACATCGGCCGTGCCGCGGTTGCGGCCGTGCGCGAGGGCCGCGAATTTCTCGCCTTCGTGGGCGAACTGGCGTGGCGTGGCGTGCCCTTGTTGCTGACCTTCTGGCGCATCCGCTGGCGCGAGGTGGTGGTCGAAATCGACGCTGCCGGACTGCGCGCCCTGGGCATCGTCGGTCTGCTGTCGTTTCTCATCGGCATGGTCATGGCCTACCAGGGCGGGGCCACGCTGGCGACCTACGGTGCCAACATCCTCATCGTCAACCTGGTGGCCATCATCACCTTGCGTGAACTCGGTCCCTTGCTGGCAGCCATTCTGGTGGCAGGGCGTACCGGCTCGTCGTACACCGCGCAACTCGGCACCATGCGCATCACCGAGGAAATCGACGCGCTGCAGGCCTTGGGCTTGTCGCCGTTCGAGATGCTGGTGTTTCCCAAAGTCGTCGCACTGGTCATCACCCTGCCGTTGCTGTCGCTGTTTGCCGATGTGATGGGGTTGATCGGCGGCGGCGTCGTGGCTTCTGCCGGCTATGGTGTGCCGTGGAATGAATACCTGTCGCGCATTCCCCAGGTGGTCGGGGTCCAGACCTTGATGCTCGGCCTGGCCAAGGCGCCGGTCTTCGCCGTGATCATTGCGCTGGTTGGCTGCATGCAGGGGCTGCGCGTGTCGGGCAGCGCCGCCAGCGTGGGCCGCGCCACCACGGTTGCCGTGGTGCAGTCCATTTTCCTGGTGATCGTGATCGACGCCGGGTTTTCCATCGTCTACAACCTGCTCCGGCTATGAACGGCGCACACCTGGTGATCGAGGCTAGCGGCATCGTCAACCGCTTCGACCACAACGTGGTGCACGAGGGGCTGAACCTCGCCATTCCGCGTGGTTGCATCATGGCCCTGGT
>DAIAZB010000002.1 GCA_027443745.1 Thiomonas sp.
CACCACCTGTTCGGCTGGAATCCGGCTCCACTGGCCGTCGCGCAGCACGCGTGCGCGCACATGCAACTGCTTGCGCAGCAGCGCCAGCGCATCCTGGGCGCGCTGTTCCTGCACGAACGCCACCACGGCGTTGAACACCAGCAGCACGGCGATGACCAGCGCCTCGAGCCCGCGCCCGAGGACGATCTGCAGCACGATGACGGCCTCGAGCATCCACGGCACCGGAGCCCAGAATTTGACCAGCAGCTGCCGCCACACGGGCACGACGTGGTCGGCGATGGCATTGGGACCGAAACGGAGGAGGAGCTGCGCCGCATCGGCACTGCGCAGACCCCCGGCGGGATCCGTGGGCGGCAGGTTCTGCGCCACGACGGGTTGCGGGGGTGGCGTGCCGGCGGACTGGGTCGGGATGGATGTCATGGAGCGTTCAAGGTCAGAGCCATCCGGTCCAGAGCAGCACTGCCGCCAGGCAGAGCGCGAACCATCCGACCACGGGCAGCATCAGGCGCTGCCGCGCCAGAATCAGGGCGTAGCTGGCATTCACCAGGTTGTTGGCCACCGACGCCACGAGGATGGCGCCGATGATCAACTGCGGAGCAACGACGCCATGCGTCGCCACCAGCGACAGGATGAAGGGATTGATGTCGGTGAAACCCACCAGCAGGCTCAGCAGTTTGAGCGTTGCGGCGCCGCCATGCGTGGTGACGAATTGCGTGATGGCGGCGAAGGCGATGAACAGCGCCGCGAACAGCAGCGCGATGGGCAGGGCAAGCGGGTTGCTCAGCTCCGTGGACTTGCCGCTTTGCGCCGGGCTCGCCGAAGGGGATGAGTCCGTCTGGGGGCGAACCGGCATGGGCTTCAGCGTGTCGCGTTGCGGGGCACCGCGGCCGGGTGCCGAGCCGCTGCGGCTGCCGATCCGCCACAGCCCATAGGCGACCATGCCGGAGCCGGACACGATGGCGCCGAACGGCAGCAGCAAGGCGCGTGCCGTACCGAGGTGGCCGAGCAGGACGATCAGCACCAGCAGGCGCAGGTACATCATCATGATGGCGACGACGATGGCCGCCGGGGCCTGCGCCGCAATGCCCGCATCCGTGCGCGATGCACGGCCCAGCACGATGGTGACCGCGGTGCTGGAGTACAGCCCGCCGATGATGCCAGTGACCAACGTGCCAGCCCTGGGCCAGATGTAGCGGTGGGCGACATAACCGAGATAGGACAGACCCGAGATGGCCACCACCGCCAGCCACACCTTCTGGTAACTCAGTGTGGGCAGGCCTGGCAGCGGCGAGGCCGGCATCAGCGGCAGCACCAGTCCGGCGATGATGAGAAACTTCGCCAGGGTCACGCCCTCGGCGCTGGGGAAAGCGTCGGACAGGCGCCGGATGAGCGGCTTTTCGCCCAGCATCAGCATGGTCACGACCATCACCGCTGCCACGAGCCAGTCGGGCTGGGTCAGCACCAGCGGCCCCAGGGCGTAAGCCAGCAGGGCGACGAGCGAGGGCAGCAGTTCGCCGCCGTTGTCGGCGGTCTGGCGTGCGGCTTGCGTGCTTTGCGCCACGCGCGGCCACAAGTCCACCGTCAGCCAGACGGCGAGGGCCGCCAGTCCCGCCAGATAAAGCCCG
>DAIAZB010000003.1 GCA_027443745.1 Thiomonas sp.
GACCTGGCTGGCCAGGCCGAACTCATCCGCTACGCCGTGGAGCATGCGCGCGGCGGCCTGCCGCAGCCGTAGCCGCGCTGCCGGGTTTTCCAGTACGTGTTGCTGCGCAGTCGCACTGCGTAATGCGACGGAAGTCGCCACCGGCGCAAACGACGACCATGTGTGTCCAGCAGCGGGCGTGTCGCGCGCTGACCTTTCCCTACAGTGGAGACAAACCATGGACTACCCCATTCGCACGATCGTCGCCTCGTTGGCGCTTGCCCTTTCAGCCGTTGCCGCGCAGGCCGCGGAGCCGATCAAGATCGGTGTCGACGGGCCCTTCACCGGCGGCTCGTCGTCCATGGGCGTGTCGATGCGCGACGGCGTGCGCATGGCCGTCGACGAGATCAACAAGTCGGGCGGCGTGCTCGGGCGCCCGATCGCCCTGGTCGAGCGCGACGACGAGGCGAAGAACGAACGCGGCGTGCAGATCGCCCAGGAGCTGATCAACAAGGAGAAGGTCGTCGCCGTCGTCGGCTACATCAACACCGGTGTGGCGCTGGCCTCGCAGCGCTTCTTCCAGGAGGCCAAGATCCCGGTCATGAACAACGTCGCCACCGGCACGCTGGTGACGCACCAGTTCGATGACCAACCCGAGAACTACGTCTTCCGCAACGCTGCGCACGACAGCATCCAGGCCCCGATGATCGTCGAGGAGGCCGTCACGCGCAGAGGCTACAAGCGCGTGGCGATCCTGTCGGACTCCACCAACTACGGCCAGCTCGGCCGCGCCGACCTCGAGGCCGCGCTGGCGCAAAAGGGCATCAAGGCGGTGGCGGTGGAAAAGTTCAACATCAAGGACGTCGACATGACGCCGCAGCTGCTGAAGGCCAAGGAGGCCGGCGCCGAGGCGGTTCTGACCTACGGCATCGGCCCCGAGCTGGCGCAGATCGCCAACGGCATGACCAAGCTCGGCTGGAAGGTCCCGATGATCGGTAGTTGGACGCTGTCGATGGCCAACTTCATCGACAACGCGGGCCCCGGCGGCGAGGGCGCGCGCATGCCGCAGACCTTCATCCAGCAGCCCACGACGCCCAAGCGCCAGTCCTTCATCGTGACCTACCTGAGGACCTTCAACCCGAAGAACGGCCGCATCGACTCCCCGGTGTCGGCGGCGCAGGGCTACGACTCGATCTACCTGCTGGCCGCCGCCATCAAGCAGGCCGGCAGCACCGACGGTCCGAAGATCAAGACCGCGCTGGAGAATCTGAAGACGCCGGTCGAGGGCGTCGTCACCAGCTATAACAAACCCTTCAGCGCCAAGGATCACGAGGCGATAACCGTCAACATCCCGGTGTTCGGCGAGGTCAAGGGCCAGCGTGTGGTCTACGCCTACGAGGCCGACGCCAAGACGGCGTCCGAGGTGCGTGTCAAGGACGTCAACGCCAAGGGCGCGCTGGTGGCCCCGGTCAAGAAGTAAGGCAGACAGTCCCGCCCGGCCGCCGGCGCTCCCCGTGCGCCGGCGGTCGTTCGTCACATCAGGGCCGGCCCCGCGCCGGCCCCAGGAAACTCCGCGCCATGCAGATCCTGACCCAACTCGTGTTCAGCGGCATTGCGCTGGGCATGATCTACGCCGTCATCGCTTTCGGCTACCAACTCACCTTCGCGACCTCGGACACGCTGAACTTCGGCCAGGGCGATGCGCTCATGCTCGGCGCCCTGGTGGGACTGACCCTGGTCGATCGCATGGGCCTGAACTACTGGCTCGCGATCCCGCTCGTGCTGGCGTTCGGCGCCGTGCAGGGGGCCTTCGTCGAACGCATCGGCGTGCGTCCGGCGATCAAGATCAAGAGCGAGTTCGGCTGGATCATGTCGACCATCGCCCTGGGCATCATCTTCAAGAACGTGGCCGAGAACCTCTGGGGCCGCGACGACCTGAAGTTCCCCTCGCCGCTGCCCGAGTCGCCCCTGCATGTTCTGGGCGCCAACGTCATGCCGATGGAGATCCTGGTGGTCTTCGGCGCGCTCGCCATGATGCTCGCGGTGGAGATCTTCAACCGCCGCTCGATTTACGGCAAGGCGGTGGTCGCCACCTTCAATGACCGCGACGCCGCCAAGCTGATGGGCATCGACACCGGCCGCGTCATCACCTTCTCCTACGCGCTGTCCTCGCTGACCGCGGCTTTTGCCGGCATGCTGATCGCGCCGCTGACGCTGACCGGCGCCACCATGGGCGCGGTGCTGGGGTTGAAGGCCTTCGCCGTGGCCATCATCGGCGGCCTGACCAGCGGCCTGGGGATCGTCATCGGTGGCCTGATCCTGGGCATCGCCGAGACCACAACCGGCTTCTACATCTCCACCGGCTACAAGGACGTGCCCGGCCTGGTGCTGCTGCTGGCCGTTCTCGCCATCAAGCCCGCCGGCCTGTTCGGCAAGACCGCCATCAAGAAAGTCTGAAGCCATGAACACAGTGACCAACCCCACCGCCGCGTCTGTCTCCACGCCCGGCCTGCTGGCCGGCGTCGGCCGCGGCCCGCTGCTGCTCGGCGTGCTGGCCATCGCCGCGCTCGCGGCCTTTCCGCTGGCGGTGCACAACCCCTACTACGTGCACCTGGTCGAGACGATCCTGATCTACGCCATCGTGCTGTTCGGCCTGGACATCGTGGTCGGCTACACCGG
>DAIAZB010000004.1 GCA_027443745.1 Thiomonas sp.
ATCATCGCCGGGCTGGAAGAGCCCACGGGCGGCTCCCTGCGGCTGGACGATCAGGACATCACCGCGCTGGGGCCGGCGGACCGCAACATCTCCATGGTGTTCCAGTCCTACGCGCTGTACCCGAACATGACGGTGGAAAAGAACATCGAGTTCCCGTTGGCCATGCGCAAGGTGCCCAAGGAGCAGCGTGCCGAGCGCGTGCGCAGCGTCGCCGCGCTGCTGCACATCGAGCACCTGCTCGACCGCAAGCCGCGCCAGCTCTCCGGCGGCCAGCGCCAGCGTGTCGCCATTGGTCGCGCACTGGCGCGCGAACCCAAGCTCTATCTGTTCGACGAACCTCTGTCCAACCTCGACGCGCAACTGCGTCTGGACATGCGCACCGAGCTCAAGAAACTGCACCAGCGCCTGCGCGCCACCATCGTCTACGTCACCCACGACCAGATCGAGGCCATGACCCTGGCCACCCGCATTGCGGTGATGAAGGGCGGCATCATCCAGCAGCTTGGCACCCCCTACGAGATCTACAACCGCCCGGCCAACACCTTTGTCGCCAGTTTCATGGGCTCGCCGCGGATGAATCTGGCCAAGGTTCAGGTCGCCGGCGGTGACGCTGGCTGGCAACTCACCCTGGACGGCGCGCAGGGGAACAAGGCCATCATCGAGGTTCCCGCCGCGCAGGTCGATCTCTCGGCCCATGTCGGGCAGGAGGTGCTCATGGGGCTGCGCGCGGAAGCCATCTGCCTGTCGCACGACCGCGGCGAGGCCGGCCCGCTGCGGTGTGCGGCACGCGCCCGTGTGGAGGTGATCGAGCCGACAGGTTCCGACACGCTGGTCGTGCTGCAGATCGGTGGCGTCGAGTTCACGGCCCGCCTCGAACCCGATGCAGAACTGCGCATTGGACAGGACGTCGACCTGTTCCTCGATCTGAGCAAACTGGTCTGCTTCGACCTCAAGACAGAAGCGCGTATTGGGGCGTAAGAACCCAGTCGGGCCGCCGCGATCGGCGTTTCGGCAACTCACGATGTGGACAACAGCGAGGACGATGCAATGCGTTGGGGATTGATCGGCGCCAGCCGGATTGCAGAGCGTGTGTGTGCCTCGATGCGCAGCATCGAGGGCCAGGAGCTGGTCGGCGTGTATTCGCGCAGTGCGGAGCGTGGCCGTGAGTTCGCTGCGGCGCAGGGCGTCGCCCAGAGCTACACCGATCTGAACGCGCTGCTGGCACAGGCCCGGCCCGACGCGGTCTACATCAGCTCGACCAACGAGCTGCATGCGCCGCAAACCCTGGCCGCGCTCGACGCCGGCTGCCATGTGCTGTGCGAAAAGCCCCTGGCGATGCATCTCGACGATGCCGCGCACATGGTCCGGCACGCCGCACTGCGCAAGCGGGTGCTCGCCACCAACCACCATCTGCGAGGATCCTTCGCGCACCAGCGTCTGCGCGAGCTTCTTGCCACAGGCGCCATCGGCCGTGTGCATGGCGTGCAGTTGTCGCACGCCGTGAGCCTGCCGCGCCAACTGCATGGCTGGCGCCTGAACCAGCCGGATGCCGGCGGCGGCGTGGTGCTCGACATCCTGGTGCACGATGTGGATCTGCTGCGCTTCGTGCTGGGCACGGAACCGCAGACCATTCACACCGTGGCGCAGCACAACGGCCTGACCCAGGCCGGCTTGGAGGACGGCGCCATGAGCATCGTGGCGTTCGAGGGCGGGGTGCTGGCACAGTTGCACGAATCCTTCGTCGCCGCGCACACCCTCACGCGCCTGGACCTGCTCGGCACCGAGGGCACGCTGAGCTGCATGCAATCCCTCACCGTCTCGGGTACGCCCATCATCACCCTGCGCGATGCCCACGGCGAACACAACATCCCCGTGGAACACGCCGACCTGCATGCCCAATCCGTGCGTGCCTTCGTCTCCGCCTGCGCGGGGCGAGGCGCGCCGCTGGCCAGCGGCGTGGACGGCTTGCGCTCGGTGGCGGTCGCACTCGCTGGCTTGGCGTCCGCCACCAGCGGCTGCGGCCAGGCCATCGCCTATCCAGTCTGAGGGGTCATGGCCGGCCCCGCCTCCATGTCAGATTCGCCGGGCGTGCCAGCCGTGGCGAATTTTCGGGCGCCCGGGTTTCTGCGCGACCATATCCGCCACACCCTGGCCTTCTACGCCCCCCGAAGCGTCGACCCGAGCGGCGGCTTTTATCACTACTACAAGGACGACGGCACGGTGTACGACGCGCACACCCGTCACCTCGTCAGCAGCGCGCGCTTCGTCTTCAACCACGCCACCGCCTACCGCCGCTTCGGCCAAGCTGAGGACCTGAAGCGCGCCCGCCATGCGCTCGACTTTCTGCAGCATGGCCATGCCCAGCCGCAAGGCGGCTACGCCTGGGAGATCGACTGGCGCGACGGCCATGCCACCGTGCGCGACGGCACCAACCATTGCTATGGCCTGGCCTTCGTGCTGCTGGCCCACGCCCATGCGCTGATGGCTGGCCTGGAGGATGCGCGGGCCGGCCTTGAGCAGACCTGGGCGCTGATGGAGCAGCGCTTCTGGGAACCGCAGCACGGCCTCTACGCCGACGAAGCCACGCCCGACTGGCGCCTTGGCCCCTACCGTGGCCAAAACGCCAATATGCATGCCTGCGAAGCCCTGCTCGCCGCCTTCGACGCCACCGGCGAGCAACGCGACCTGCAGCGCGCGCTGCAACTGGCCGAGTCCATCGCCCTGCGGCAGGCCGACCTGGCTGGTGGATTGGTCTGGGAGCACTACCGCGCCGACTGGAGCGTGGACTGGGACTACAACCGCCACGACAAGACCAACATCTTCCGTCCCTGGGGCTATCAGACCGGCCACCTCACCGAATGGGCCAAGCTGCTGCTGCAACTCGAACAGCGCCTGCCCGCCAACGCGCGGCCCGAGTGGCTGCTGCGGCGTGCGCAGACCTTCTTAGACACCGCCATGCGCCGCGGCTGGGACGAGGCGCATG
>DAIAZB010000005.1 GCA_027443745.1 Thiomonas sp.
TCTGCATCCCAAGGTCCACGGCGGCCTGCTGGCGCGGCGCGATGTGCCGGCGCACATGCAGGCCATCGCCGCGCACGGCATTGAGGCCATCGACTGGCTGGTGGTCAACCTCTACCCCTTCGAGGCGACCGTGGCCAAGAGCGGCTGCACCCTCGACGATGCAATCGAGAACATCGACATCGGCGGCCCGGCCATGGTGCGCTCGGCGGCGAAGAACTGGCAGGGCGTGAGCGTGCTCACCGATTGCGCGCAGTACGAGGCCGCGCTGGGCGAGTTCGAGGCCAGCGGCACAGTCTCGCAAGCCACGCGCTTCGCCCTGGCGGTGGCGGCGTTCAACCGCATCGCGCAGTACGACGCGGCCATCTCCAACTATCTATCCGCGCTGCAGGCCGATGGCACGCAAGCCCCCTATCCCGCCCAGCTCAACTCCAGCTTCGTCAAGCTGCAAGACCTGCGCTACGGCGAGAACCCCCACCAGAGCGCCGCGTTCTACCGCGACCTGCATCCCGCCCCCGCCTCGCTGCCGCTGGCGCGACAACTGCAGGGCAAGGAGCTGAGCTACAACAACATCGCCGACGCCGACGCGGCGTGGGAATGCGTCAAGAGTTTCGCCACCGGCGCCTGCGTCATCGTCAAGCACGCCAACCCCTGCGGCGTGGCCCTGGGCGACACGGCCGAAACCGCCTACCGCAAGGCCTTCGCCACCGACCCCACCTCGGCCTTCGGCGGCATCATCGCCTTCAACCAGGCGGTGGACGAAGCCGCGGCCCAGGCCGTGTGCAGCCAGTTCGTCGAAGTGCTCATCGCCCCCGCCTACAGCGACGCCGCGCTGCGCGTGCTGGCCGCCAAGGTCAATGTGCGCGTGCTCGCCATCGACCTCGACCATGTGGACCGCCAAGGCGCCACCCCCTGGGCCCAGGGCCGCAACGCGCAAGACGTGAAGCGCGTGAATTCCGGCATCCTGGTGCAGATGGCCGACAACGCCGCGCTCACCGCGGCTGCCCTCAAAGTGGTGACCAAGCGCGCCCCGAGCGAGACCGAAATTGCCGACCTGCTGTTCGCCTGGACTGTTGCCAAGTTCACCAAATCGAATGCCATCGTGTTCGCACGCGGCGCCCAGACCATCGGCGTCGGCGCGGGGCAGATGAGCCGGGTCGACTCCACCCGTATCGCCACCATCAAAGCCGCCAACGCCGGGTTCGCGGTGAGCGGCAGTGTGGTCGCCTCCGACGCCTTCTTCCCCTTCCGTGACGGCGTCGATGTGCTCGCCGCCGCCGGTGCCAAGGCCGTGATCCAGCCTGGCGGCTCGATGCGCGACGCGGAGGTCATCGCCGCTGCCGACGAACACGGCCTGGCGATGGTGTTCACGGGCGTGCGCCACTTCCGCCACTGAAGCCGAGCCACCGACCCCCGCCGTGGTGCAATACACGCCATGCGCATCCTCGGCATCGATCCCGGACTCAACGTCACCGGTTATGGCCTTCTGGAAACCCAGGGCCATCGGCTGCATTACCAGGCGAGCGGGACGATCCGTATTCCGAAGGGCTCGCTGCCGGACCGGCTGAAAACGCTATTTGAGGGCGTGCGTGACGTGGCGCAGCAGGCGCGAGCCGATATCGCGGTGGTGGAAATCGTGTTCGTCAACGTCAACCCGCAATCCACGCTACTGCTTGGACAGGCGCGCGGGGCGGCGATTGCAGCGCTTGTGGCCCAAGGGTTGCCCGTGGTGGAGTACACGGCGTTGCAACTCAAAAAATCCGTCGTCGGCTACGGTCGGGCCAGCAAGGAACAGATGCAGGCGATGGTCATGCGCCTGCTCGCACTGCCCGGGCAGCCAGGCCCGGATGCGGCCGATGCGCTGGGCCTGGCCATTTGCCACGCCCACGCCCATCGCGGGCTGACCGCGCTGCAGGTCGCCAGCCCGGGCAGCGGCAAGGTTGCCAGAGACTTGGCGGCGGCAGGAACCTTGAGTGCGGCGCAGCTGCGTGGCCTTCGCGTGCGCCGTGGCAGGCTGGTGGGCTGACTGCAGCGGCGTCACAGCACTGCTGCGTATGGTGCGAATTCGTCGCGCCCTACGCGTGGCATGTCCCGTCGCAGCGGCGGGACATGCCGCATGGCGACACCGCGCGTCCGAATTTTGCTTACGCTGAATCTGCCTTTCACATGCATCGCACCACTGCAGTTGCCAGTCTGCCCCACCTTGGCCAGATGACCTGATTTCCGGAGATCGCCATGCCGCATGCCCCTGCCGTTCGACGTCGACTCGCCGTATTGGCCGCCCTGTTCGCACCGATGCTGTGCACCGCCACGGCGCAGGCTGCCGAGATGCGCGTGGTCATCGGTGTGGCGGTACCCCTGTCGGGGCCGCTTTCCGCCAGCGGCCAGGACGCCGTGAACGGCGTGCAACTGGCCATCGACAAGCTCAACGCTGAGCATGCGCGCATCGCGGATCAGCCGGTGCGCTGGGTGATGGACGCCGAGGACGATCAGGGCCTGCCCAACCAGGCCACCCTGGTGGCGCAGAAATTGGTGGACGAGCATGTGAACGGTGTCGTCGGCCACCAGACCTCGGGTTGCACCTTCCCGGCTGCTCGCATCTACAGCGCAGCGGGCATCCCGCAGATCACGCCATCATCCACCGACCCGAAAATCGCCCAGCAAGGCTACAAGACATTTTTCCGCATGATTGCCAATGACGACGCGCTCGGCGCCGGCCTGGCCAACTATGCCGACCACACGCTCAAGGCCAAGCGCGTTGCGGTGGTGGACGATCGCACGGCCTACGGCGAAGGCGTCGCCGATGTGTTTGCCGCCACGGCGAAACGCGATGGCATGACGGTGGTGGATCGTGAATACACCGACGACAAGACCACGCAGTTTTCCGCCATTCTCACCCGCATCAGGGGCTTCCACCCGGATGTGGTGTTCTATGGCGGCATGTACAGCCAGGCCGGCCCGCTGTTGCGGCAGATGCGCCAGTTCGGCATGAAGGCCACGCTCATGGGGGGCGACGGCATTTGCGCGCCAGCCATGGCGACACTCGCGGGCCAGGCGGTCAATGGCACGATCTGCGCCCAGGGCGGGGTGCCCCTGAGCCGGTTGCCCAAAGGCCAGGCGTGGAAGGCTGATTACATCCGGCATTTCGGCCAGGGCGCTTTCCAGCTCTACTCGCCCTACGCCTATGACGCCACCATGGTGCTGGCCCATGCCATGATGAAGGCCCGATCGGCGGATCCCAAGGTTTACCTCCACACCATCCGGGACGTGGACGACGACGGCATCACCAAGTCCCACATCCGCTTCACCTCGACCGGCGAGCTGGTGCATCCCAGCATCACCCTCTCGATGTTCGTGCACGGAAAGAAAACGCCCCTCGCGGTGGAACGCGTGAACTGAATCGGCGGGGCGATGCCATCAGACGGCGATGGATTGCCCAGGAGTCGCCCGGCGC
Organism: Thiomonas sp.; assembly: GCA_027443745.1. Next base: position 3,452 of record DAIAZB010000005.1, read on the forward strand.
TTCGGACCACGTGACGGTGCCGAGCGCAGGCTCAGTCCGTGGTGCTTGAGCGCAAGATGCTGGCCTCCAACGCAGCCCCCGCAGCCGCTTTGAGTTCCAACAAAAAGCCCGCTGGCGGGCGCTGAGCGGGCTTTTTGCCGGGACGGATGCCGGTTCAATGGGGTCGATTGCGCAGCTTGCGAATCGCGGCGAGTTGCGCGGCCAACATGGCAAGCTCGCCTTCGACGACGGCAATGTCCTGGGCGTCCTTGGCACTGGCACGGTTGTCCTGCGCCAGTTTGAGGGCCTCCTGCGCCTTGGCTTCATCCAGATCCTTGCCACGAATGGCGGTGTCGGCCAGGACCGTCACATGCTTGGGCTGGACTTCAAGCACGCCACCGGCGACGAAGACGAAATCGTCCTCGGTCCTGGTGCCGTCCGTGCGCTCGATGCGCACCGCGCCCGGCTTGATGCGGGTGATGAGGGGCGTGTGGCCGGGCAGAATGCCAAGTTCACCGGACTCGCCCGGCAAGGCGACAAAGCGCGCTTGCCCGGAATAGATCAGCTCTTCGGCACTGACCACATCGACTTGAAAAGTGTTCATGATGACTCCGGGTGTACCTCCGACTGCGCCTGCCTGCCGGGTCGGCGAGCGACCCGGCTGCTAGCACCGGCGGACGCAGCGATCAGTTCAGTTTCTTGGCTTTCTCGAAGGCCTCGTCGATGGTGCCGACCATGTAGAAGGCCTGTTCGGGCAAGGCGTCGCACTCGCCGTTGGCGATCATCTTGAAGCCGCGGATGGTGTCCTTCAGCGGCACATACTTGCCGGGAGAGCCGGTGAACACTTCGGCAACGTGGAACGGCTGCGACAGGAAGCGCTGGATCTTGCGGGCGCGCGACACGGTGAGCTTGTCTTCGGGCGAGAGCTCGTCCATGCCCAGAATGGCGATGATGTCGCGCAGTTCCTTGTAGCGCTGCAGGATGCCCTGCACCGACCGGGCGGTGTTGTAATGCTCTTCGCCCACGACGTTCGGGTCGAGCTGGCGCGAGGTGGAGTCGAGCGGATC
>DAIAZB010000006.1 GCA_027443745.1 Thiomonas sp.
CCCGGGCCTGCGCGGTCAAGCAACTGCCGGCCGCGCCCACTCTCGCGGGGGGCGCGGTCCCAGGCGCAGCTTGTCGCGTCCTCCCACTGCTTGACTGGCTCCCCCCGGCAGCCAAGGCGAAGCCGTGCCGCGCATGCCCAAGGTTGCGCCCCTGCCGGGCAGGGTGGCCCGCGCGAAAAAATTCAATCCAACGACATCGACACCATGAAGATTCACGAATACCAAGGCAAGGCGCTGTTGCGCGAGCAGGGGGTGGCGGTTCCGCGGGGGGTGGCGGCGTACACGGTGGAGGAGGCCGAGCATGCTGCGCGCGAGCTGGGCGGGCCGGTGTGGGTGGTCAAGGCCCAGATCCACGCTGGCGGGCGCGGCAAGGGCGGCGGCGTCAAGCTGGCGCGCGCCGTGGAGGAGGTGCGCGCGCTGGCCGGGCAGATGCTCGGCATGCAACTCGTCACCCACCAGACCGGCCCCGGCGGGCAGACCGTGCGGCGGCTGCTCATCGAAGAAGGCGCCGACATCCGCCAGGAGTACTACGCCGGGCTGGTGATCGACCGCGCCGCGCAATGCGTGGTCGTCATGGCCTCCAGCGAAGGCGGCATGGACGTCGAAGACGTCGCCGCCCACACTCCCGAGAAGATCCACAAAGTCTGGGTCGACCCCCTGGGCGGGCTGCCCGACGCCGACGCGCTGAGCCTATGCGCCCAGATCGGCCTGCCCGAGGCCAGCCGCGCCCAAGGTGCGGCCGCCCTGCAAGGGCTGTACCGCGCCTTCTGGGACAACGACGCCTCGCTGGCCGAGATCAACCCCCTCATCGTGCAAGGCGACGGCAGCGTCAAGGCCCTGGACGCCAAGTTCAACATCGACGACAACGCCCTGTTCCGCCACCCCGAGCTCGTGGCCCTGCGCGATCTCGACGAAGAAGACCCCGCCGAGATCGAAGCCTCCAAGCACGAGCTGTCCTACATCCAGCTCGACGGCAACATCGCCTGCCTGGTCAACGGCGCCGGCCTGGCCATGGCCACCATGGACACCATCAAGCTGTTCGGCGGCGAGCCCGCCAACTTCCTCGACGTCGGCGGCGGCGCCACCGCCGAGAAAGTCACCGCCGCGTTCAAGATCATGCTGCACAACCCCCAGGTCAAGGCGATCCTGGTCAACATCTTCGGCGGCATCATGCGCTGCGACGTCATCGCCGAGGGGCTCATCGCCGCCAGCCAGGCCGTGGCGCTGAAGGTGCCCCTGGTGGTGCGCATGAAAGGCACCAACGAGGATCTGGGCAAACAGATGCTGGCCGACTCCGGGCTGCCCATCATCAGCGCCGAGACCCTGGCCGAAGCCGCCCAGAGCGTCGTCGCCGCAGCAGCCTGAGGCCACACCCTCCCCCTTCCGCAGTCCTTGACCCCTCCACCGCATTCGCAAAAAAGCGCAGGGCCGCCCCAAGCTTTTTGCGCCGGTCCAGCCGGCGCAAAGTATCGCAGGAGCGCAGCGACTGAAACTTTGCGACGAAAGGCTTGTATGTCCATCCTCATCGACAAGAACACCAAAGTCATCACCCAAGGCATCACCGGCAAGACCGGCCAGTTCCACACCCGCATGTGCCGCGACTACGCCCACGGGCGCGCCGCCTTCGTTGCCGGGGTCAACCCCAAGAAGGCCGGAGAGGACTTCGAAGGCATTCCCATCCACGCCAGCGTGGCCCAGGCCCGCGCTGCCACCGGGGCCAGCGTCTCCGTCATCTACGTGCCGCCCCCCGGCGCGGCCGCGGCGATCTGGGAGGCCGTGCAAGCCGACCTCGATCTGGTCATCTGCATCACCGAGGGCATTCCGGTGCGCGACATGATGGAGGTGCGCGCCAGGATGCGCGCCAAGCAAGCCGCTGGCGGCAAGAAGACCCTGCTGCTGGGGCCGAACTGCCCAGGGCTGATCACGCCCGATGAAATCAAGATCGGCATCATGCCCGGACACATCCACCGCAAGGGGCGCATCGGCGTGGTGTCGCGCTCGGGCACGCTGACCTACGAGGCCGTGGGCCAGGTGACCGAGCT
>DAIAZB010000007.1 GCA_027443745.1 Thiomonas sp.
CTGCAGCTCCTGCGGCGCGGGCGCCAGCAGCAAGCGCAGCACCCGCCCCCAGCCTGCCGCGCAATGCAGGGTTCGCGGCGAATGGTCGGCGCAAACCCCGGCCACGGCGGCGCGCAGGCGCTGTGCCAATTGGGCATGCCGCGCGTGCAGCCGTCCGTCTGCGATGCGCAACGCGGAGTCGCCGGACAACAACTGCATACAGGCCGGGCAGGCACGGTGCACGCGCAGCGTCGGGTCGAGCAGCAGCCAGCCCTCGGCATCGCCCGACAGCAGCGCATCGAGCTTGCACCTCTGCACTTCCGTGGCGCGCACGCGCGCGCGGAAGGCGTGCAACAAGGCATGCCGCAGCGGCGCGAGCTGTTGCTTCAAAGGTTCGCCGTCGACTTCCTGGCTGAAATGCAGGCTGACCGAGGCGATGTGCCGCGCGTCGTTGCACAGGCTGAGCGCGACGGTCTGCTCGATGCGCAGTGGCCGCATGAGGTCGGCGTAATACGGTCCGGCATGCCATACCGACTTCGGCAGGTCGGCTGCGCTGTCGACCCAGTCGCCCGCCAGTCTCTGCAAACCGATCGGCAACATCGGATCGAGCGACTGGAAATGTTGGACATAGGACGCGAGCGCCTGCGGCATCTGCAGGTCGACTGCACTGTGCCCGCAGAGTGCGCCTGCAGTCTTGTCCCAGGCCAGGAAGGTCGCGGACTCGGCGCCACCGGCTCGACGCCACGCATCGAGCACGGCATTCCAGTCGGCCTCCCCGCGCTCCACCGCCTGTGCGGCCTCGCGAACCTGCCCTGCCGTGCGCATGTCCATGCCCCATCTCCGTTGTTCTCGCGCGCGTTCCGAAAGGAACGGCGGCGATGAGTGGGAGCGTGCGGCGCGGTGCGCACCTTCGCATGGGGTGCGTCGTTTGTGTGCAGAGGGAAATGCTAGCGAATCCACCCCGGCCGCATGCATCCCGCATTTCGGCTAGCGGAAAACCCGCAGCTGCCGCGCCGGCTCAGTGCCGGAAATGCCGCATGCCGGTGAGCACCATCGCCATGCCGTGTTCATTGGCAGCGGCGATGACTTCGGCGTCGCGCATCGAGCCACCGGGATGGATGACCGCGGTGATGCCGGCCTGCGCGGCGTTGTCGATGCCGTCGCGGAAGGGGAAGAAGGCGTCGGAGGCCATCACCGAACCGGGCACTGGCAAGCCTGCATGCTCGGCCTTGATGGCGGCGATGCGCGCCGAGTTCACCCGGCTCATCTGCCCGGCGCCGACGCCGATGGTGCGCTGATCCTTGGCATAGACGATGGCGTTGGACTTGACGAATTTGGCCACACGCCAGGCGAACAGCAGGTCGCGCAGCTCTGCCTCGGTGGGCGCGCGCTGGGTGACGATCTGCAGGTCGCCATGCAGGGCAAGATCGGCGTCCTGCAGCAACAGGCCACCGTTCACGCGCTTGGCGTCGAGGCGCGCGGCGGGTTGTGCGTCCCAACTGCCGCAGGCCAGCAGGCGGACGTTCTTCTTGGCCGCGCAAATGTCGATCGCCGCCTGCGACACCGCAGGCGCGATGATGACTTCGACGAACTGGCGCTCGACGATCGCGCGCGCGGTGTCGGCGTCGAGCTCACGGTTGAACGCGATGATGCCGCCGAAGGCCGATTCGGTGTCGGTCTGGTAGGCGCGGTCGTAGGCGGCCAGCAGCGAGTCGCCATAGGCCACGCCGCAGGGGTTGGCGTGCTTGACGATGACGCAGGCCGGGCCGTCGGCGAACTGCTTGACGCATTCGAGCGCGGCGTCAGCGTCGGCGATGTTGTTGTAGGAAAGCTCCTTGCCCTGCAACTGGCGGGCGGTGGCGATGCTCGCCTCGCGCGCGCCCGGCTCGACGTAGAACGCCGCACTCTGGTGCGGGTTCTCGCCGTAGCGCAGCGCTTGCTGCCTGGTGAAGGTGAGGTTGAGTTGGCCCGGGAAGGCACTGCGCGATCCATCGGCCTGCAGCGCCGACAGGTAGTTGGAAATGGCCGCGTCGTACTGGGCGATGCGGTTGAACGCGGCCACTGCCAGGGCGAATCGCGTGGCCTGCGAAACCGCGCCGCTGGACTCGAACTCCGCGAGCGCGGCGTCGTATTGCGCGCTGTCGGTGAGCACGCTCACGCCCTGCCAGTTCTTCGCGGCCGAGCGCACCATGGCCGGGCCGCCGATGTCGATGTTCTCGATCGCATCGTCGAGCGTGCAGCCGGTCTTGGCCACGGTCGCCTCGAAGGGGTAGAGGTTGACCACCAGCCAGTCGATGGCCTCAATGCCGTGCGCGGCGATGGCCTGCATGTGCGCCGGCACATCGCGCCGCGCCAGCAGGCCGCCGTGGACCTTGGGATGCAGAGTCTTCACGCGGCCGTCGAGCATCTCGGGGAAGCCGGTGTGCGCCGCCACCTCCGTCACCGGCAGGCCGGCTTCAAGCAGCAGCTTGGCGGTGCCGCCGGTGGACAGCAGCGTCACGCCTTGGGCGTGCAGACGGCGCGCGAGGTCGAGGACGCCAGTTTTGTCGGAAACGGAGAGCAGTGCGTACATGGGGATCGGGCAGAACTTGGGTCGATGGATTGCAGCGGGACAGGGCAGGGCAGTCGGTGTTCAGGAGTCGTCAGGGATGCTGTGGCGTCGGCGAGGTGAGATGCTCTTGGAGAGGACGCTCGGGGCGGTGTGCGGCCTCCAGGCATGCGTCCGGCATGTTCCGCTCAGGCTGCGCGGGCCATGCGCGCACGCCAAGCATGCTGTGCGCAAGCCGGCCGTCATCAGATGAGCTTGTGGTCCTTGAGCTTTTTGCGCAGCGTGTTGCGGTTGATGCCCAGCCAGTCGGCCGCGAGTGATTGGTTGTCCTGCGTGCGGCGCATCACGGATTGCAGCAATGGCTTTTCCACGGTCTGCATCACCATGGCGTGAATGCCATGCGGTTCGGTGCCGTTGAGGTCGTCGAAATACGCATCGAGACTGTCGATGACGCATTGCTCCAGGGAGGATTTCTTGCTCATCAGGCTGCCAAGGGAAGAAGGTCGAGGCCGTTTGTGCTGCCCAGCATGTCGAAATAAGCCATCACGGCGTCATGCTGCGCCTGCGACTCGGTCAGGGTGTTGAATCGGGCGCGAAACGCGGTGGCGCCGGGCAGATCCGCCACGGCCCAGCCGACATGCTTGCGAGCAGTTTTCGTGCCAGCATCGCCATAAAACCGGTGGTGGGCGTCCAGATGTTCCAGCAGCCACAGCCCTTGCTGCTGCAGACTGGGCGAGGCGGGTTCGACGCCGTCTTCCAGCGCCTGGGCGATATGGCCCAGCAGCCAGGGCCGACCCAGGGCGGCGCGGCCGATCATCACCGCGTCGGCGCCGGTGGCAACCAGCACGTCGCGCGCCTTGGCGGCGCAGTCGATGTCGCCATTGGCCACCACCGGAATGCGCAGCGTCTGCTTGATCGCGGCGATGGTGTCGTACTCGGCCTCTCCGCCGTAGCCCTGGTCGCGGGTGCGGCCGTGCACCACAATCATCGCCACGCCGGCATCCTGCGCGGCGCGGGCCATGCGCGGTGCGTTGCGTTCGGCGCGGCACCAGCCAGTGCGCATTTTCAGCGTCACTGGCACGCCCAACGGTTGCATGGCCTGCACCACGGCTTCGACGATGCGCAACGCCTGCGTCTCGTCCTGCATCAGCGCCGAGCCGGCCCAGCGGTTGCAGACCTTCTTTGCCGGGCAGCCCATATTGATGTCGATGATCTGCGCACCGCCCTGCACATTGGCGCGCGCCGCGTCGGCCATGTCGGTCGGGTCCACGCCCACCAGTTGCGCTGTCACCGGGCCAGGTTCGCCGGTGTGGTCGCGGCGGCGCGAGGTCTTGAGCGTGTCCCACAACTCGCGCTTGGACGTGACCATCTCGCTGACACAGTGCCCCGCGCCCAGTTTGCGCGCCATCTGCCGCCAGGGCAGGTCGGTGACGCCGGCCATGGGGGCGGCGAACACGCGGTTGGGCAGCACGAAACGGCCCAGGCGCAGCGCGGCAGGAGTGGCTTCGGTGGGTGTTTGTGGACGTGGGGCGAGCATGAGAGAAACGAGCCTGGGCGCGGTGTCCGCGCTGCCTATTTTTTGTGCAGGAGGCGGATTCTAGTCCTGCGGGTTCGGGGCGCCATGCGCGCCCTTTCGCGCGTCCGGCACGGGCTTGGGCGTGATCTGGGCGGCGGTTTCCCGGCGTTGGCGCAGAACACGCCACAGACGCAGCTTGTCGGGGTCGCTCAGGGTGCTCCAGGCGGCAATTTCATCCAGCGTGCGCCAGCATCCCTGGCAATAACCGCTGGTGGTGTCCATGGCGCAAATCTGGATGCAGGGCGAGGGGACGGACATGGCGGATGGTTGGATGGAAGCTTGCGGCGCAAGGCCGTGGGCATGTCGGCTGCGGCTTCAGGCGACGGGCACTGCCGTGACGGCGCTGGGCGCGGCGTCCAGCCAGAGTCGCAGGTCGTCGGGCGCCAGCGGGAACACCACGTGCGGGTGGCCGGCGGCGGCCCAGATGCGAGTGAAGCGCCACAGGCTTTGGTCGACCAGCGCCAGCGGTGGCTCGCGATGTCCCACCGGGCTCACCCCGCCGATGGCGAAGCCCGTACGCGCCCGCACAAAGCCCGCGTCGGCCCGTGCCAGCGCGCCCACCTGCTGCGCCACCAGCGCTTCGTCCACGCGCCGGTCGCCGGCGCATACCACCAGCACGGCGCGGTCGCTGTCGACATGGCGGAAGACGATCGACTTGGCGATCTGCCCGAGTTGCACGCCCAGAGCGTCCGCCGCCTGTTGCGCGGTGCGCGCGGCGGCGTCGAGCATCACGGGTGGCGCGTCATGCCCCAGCGCCCGCAGCACGGCGGCAACGCGCTGGGCCGAGTCCGACGACGCGAACATCGAGGGCTCCGGGGCAGGATGTGTCATGGCCATGGTCGCAGTCGACGTCGTGCGGATGCTGGCCGCGAGCCGCGGCCCGGTTGATGCGGGCGGGCGCGCAGGCCCCTGGCGTTCCACATGGCGCTGCGCTTCATCTGAGCCACTCAGGCAGCAGCCTGTGCCTGGGTGGAACCGACCTTGCTGCCGGCGCTTTGCCACGTCGTCAGCAGCGCCCGTCCAGCACGGCTGTTGTTTGGGCGACCGATGCTGCGGCTGATGAAGTCGCCGGCTTCGATCACGGCGCGAAGGTCCACGCCCGTGTGCAGCCCCAGGCCTTGCAGCATGTAGAGCACATCTTCGGTGGCGACGTTGCCGGTCGCGCCTTTCGCATAGGGGCAGCCCCCCAGGCCCGCAACCGAGGCATGGAAGATGCTCACGCCCGTCTGCAGCGCGGCGAGGATATTGGCCAGCGCCTGGCCGTAGGTGTCGTGGAAATGCCCGGACTGCCGCTCGATGGGAAAGGCTTTGGCCGTGGCCTCGAACACCGCCTGCACCCGGCCCGGCGTCCCCACGCCGATGGTGTCGGCGATGTCGATCTCATCACAGCCGAGCGCAGCCATGCGCTCCACCACCTCGACCACGGCGGCGGGCGGCACCTCGCCCTGATACGGGCAGCCCAGGGCGCAGGAAATGCTGCCGCGCAGGCGTACCCCGGCAGCCTTGGCGGCCTGTGCCACGGGTTCGAAGCGGGCGATGGATTCGGCGATCGAGCAATTGATATTGCGCCGGGCGAACGCCTCCGATGCGGCGCTGAACACCACCACTTCGTCCGCGCCCGCCCCCAGCGCCGCTTCCAGCCCCTTCAGGTTGGGCACCAGGGCTGAATACGTCGTGCCGGGGTGGCGGCGGATGGCGGCCATGACCTGCGCGCTGTCGGCCATTTGCGGCACCCATTTGGGCGAGACGAAAGCCGCGGCTTCCACATTGGCAAAGCCCGCGGCGGAGAGGCGGTCGATGAGTTCGACCTTGACCGCCAGCGGCACCGGGTTGGCTTCGTTCTGCAGCCCGTCGCGCGGGCCGACTTCGACCAGTTTGATATGGCGGGGAAGGGTCATCGGGCTCATGCTCGTCTCCTCGTGTTCTGGAACGACAACGGCCTGCCGGACGGGCCGCTTTCAATACCCCAGCCGCGCGTCCACCACGCCGCCGGGCTGTTCGCCGCGCTCGATGGCGGCGATCTTGCGCATCACCTGCGCTGCCGCCGGACCGACCAGGGTTTGTGCGGCCACATGCGGCGTGATGCGGGCACGCGGATGACCCCACAGCGGGTCATCCGGCGGCAGCGGCTCGGTGGAGAACACGTCGAGCGTGGCACTGGCGAGGTGGCCGCTGTGCAGCATGTCGAGCAAGTCATCCTGGTCGAGCACGGCGCCACGGCTGGCGTTGACCAGATGCGCGCC
>DAIAZB010000008.1 GCA_027443745.1 Thiomonas sp.
ACGTCTTCGCCGGCCTCGATGCCGTCGAGCACGCCCTCACCGCTGGACTGCGATCCCTCGAAGCTGACTCGTCGCGAACCCAGTCAATGACCGGGTTCAAGTGGATCACCTCTATACGTTTGAACGCGACTTAGTATCAGAGATGCCGATGCGCCTTAATTTCCTGGGTGCCAGGCCTGGGGGAACCATCCACCAAAATTTCCGTTACGGCAAACGAACCCAGAGATTCCGAATTTGGCAATCCTGCAGGCTCGCCAAATTTGGCACGCTGGTCACGCGCTATCCGAGCGACCTCATTAATCAACTCTTCACTCCAGCCAAGCGCTTTCAATACACTAGTGTCAATCATGGCCTAACCCCTGTTAGCTGCAGAACGTTCTGCATACGTGCATATCGATACAATTCGCCACATATAACTTTCTGCACGGTACTTTTGTCAAATACCCACGTCAAGACGGCCCAAAGGCGGTTCATTGCTCGCTCAAGAGTCACATCTGGGTGATCAATTTTCAGTTTTATTTCGTCCCAAAGAACATCTCTAGAAATAGAATGGCCGTGGTTCTTCCATTTTTCGTGAGAGGCTAGTGCATCAGCAATTTCTTTTGCACGTTGCGCCTTATATTCAGGCGTTACAGCAGTGCCACTAGTTTCGCGAGCTGTCCAATCCTTAAACTTATACTTGAGCAGATACTGCACTGCAAGATCCCTTGACCATTCGGTTGCTGTGATCGCAGCGCCAAGCTCCCTCTTGTCCAAGCTATCGATTAACCTGACATGCGTCCAGGGGACACCTGCCCCTTTGGCAATTGATTGCTGCCCTTCGTCACGAAGCTTGTTCACCAGAATAAGGAGCGCTTGCGCCGGCACAAAACGACCAGATGCGCTGGGCACTTGTGGATCAATGGGCCCAAGAAACGCATGCGAGCCCATAAATATTTTCTCGCCTGACAAGGCAAACAGCGTGCCGGCGCTCATGCATGCCGATGGAATTAGGAAATTTACGTCATCAAATCGCTGTCTCAAATAATTAACAAAACGACTTACCTGCTCTCCGGACCCGCCATTGGTTGCCAAGAAAATATCCACCTCGCATGCGCCAGGAGGCACACTACCAACCAATTCCTGGAAAGGAACATCGTCTTTCGCATCGACGCCAGCCTCGCTGCCATCTTTCGTCGAAATATTCCCGACGTACAGCAAGCATGGACGGCCACGGATTACCTGTATAGCCAAAATTCCACGAACAACGTCATTCATCAAATTGAAATTTGGCGGAATGATTTTGTCGACGACTGAGCCATACTCCTGCCCATCCTTCATATGATCGAGCAATGATTCGATTGGGGGAGCGGTTGGCACGCGCAAGCGTTGTTGTCCAGAATTCGGAAATGGTGGTTTTTTTCTTGACATTATGTGCTTCTAAGCTTGCCGGCAAAGTGGATGTCGCTGGATGATGTTGCACCTGGGTGGAACCGTCAAGGTAACACGGGGGTCCACGGATACATCGTCCCAAGAATAGAGGGCAGAGAAGTACGCAAGTGTTACATCTTTACTCACAGCTTTGGGGCGTGACCGAAGGCGGCTTCTCATCGAAGCGAGCCCGAACGGCCGCTCAGGCCGATGATCGGCCATTCGACCAACAAGAGCAACCGTCCTTTCAGCACAGACGGGCTGATGAGCGACACCGCGAAGGCGATGCTTTTGCTCAGCCTTCACAGTCCGGAAGCCAATTCGCCGCGACCCGCGCGTTGCAAGTAAGCTACGAATGATCAACAACACGAAACAGGGGCCGTGCCTTGGAGGATTGGCTGGAAAAGCCCAAGACCGTGCTGCGCTGGAGTGGACTCAAGGCGCGGCCAAATCACGCCGGGCATCTCATCGGCATTGGCGAGTTGGCTGAGTCCGGCACGGGCATCACCATTCCCGGCTTCACCCTGCAGATCGAGGTCAAGGCGCCCTGCGACGTTGCGCGCTGCCTCTATCTGTTCAGCATCATGCACCAGCAGGCGGGCGATCGGCGACGCGCTTACCAGCTTGAAGTCTCGCCTGCTGGCAAGCGCACCCACAATGGCGACGATCAGCCGATCCATGGACCCCATGAGCACGTCGACGACGATGTTTTCGCGGTTTCGGATTTGGCGGTGAAGTGCGAGAATTGGCCAGGCGCGCTGCATTGGTTTTTCACGCGCACCCACATCGAACCCTTTGAAATTCCCGACCCGAACCGCGATGGACTGTGAGTGGGCGAAGGCCCTGACCCGGTATGACTGCACGCCGCTGCGAGCGACGGACGGTCATGCGTGTCTGGAAATCGGCACGCCCTTCAGCCTGCCCGACGGCAGCGCAATCAACATCTATTTGGTGGACACAGCAAGCAGTCTGCTGAAAATCAGCGACAACGGCGACACGCTGTTTCAGCTTGGCGGAATGGGCCTGGATGTCTGGAACGGTCGCCGTTTCACCGTGGTGCGTGAGCTGCTGCGCGCGCACCACATGAGTCTCTCGGACGACGGGAACGTGCACCTCGTGGTCGCGCCAGAGCGCGCTGCCGCGGGCTTTGCACGCACCGTGACGGGGCTGTTGGCGCTGGCGCAGTGGGCTACCGAGCAGCTCGAAGTCGAACCCCAGGCTCAGGACTTGATTGCCGAGATCGAACCCTACATCGTCGCGCGCGACCCGAAGGCGTCGTTCAAGCGCTGGCCCCGCGTGCGTGGCGCCAGCCAGACGGAGCATCGGTTCGATTTCCAGCACGGCACCGATCTGATCGACGTGCTCGCGCCACATGCCACAGCGACGGGCAGCGCCATGCGCAAGGCGGGCGACGTGCAAAACGGGCCTTACGCCGAAAACCTGCGCCCCTTGTTCATTGTCGATGACCGTTCGGACCCCGACCGCGCCGAGAACGAGATCGGCATTCTGGGGTCGATGACGCGCGCGGTCGCGGCGAGTCGAATCATGCGCCTGCCGCACTGACGGCACGTCCAATCGGTATGTCGGTGCTCAGGCCCGCGCAAGCCAACCGTGCGATGGACATCGTTCGCACAAAGCTCATGCAACGCAACGGCCGCGTCGACGGCTGGGGGTTGAAGGTGTTTCCATGAAGCCCAAAAACAAACGGCCCCGACGAAACGCCGGAGCCGCCTGCCGACCGAGAATCCCCAGTCGTTGGCTGTCAATGTAGCAGCTTCGGCCACGGTTTGCCGGGAGTCCGCGACCCGCAGCGGTGCTGGTCGTGTCGTGCAACTCGTCTGCCGCTTCGCGCGAAACGGCAGGCAAACCGACTTGGTTTACAAAGGGAACAAGCCATGTCCTGTCCAAGCCTGATCGACCGTATGAAGTGCGCGTCCGGGCCAGTTGCAGCGCCGACGCTCTGCTCGGGCCACAAGTCATGAGCGGCGCCATCCTCGAAGACCATCTCGAACAAGCCGCGCTGCAATGGCTCTCGGCATTGGGCTGGCAAGTCGCCCACGGCCCCGACATCTCCCCGCCGGATGGCAAGACCCCGGGCACCGAGCGCGCCACCTACCGCCAGGTCATCCTCACCGCGCGCCTGCGCCAGGCCATCCG
>DAIAZB010000009.1 GCA_027443745.1 Thiomonas sp.
GCCAGGTCAGCAGCATCGCGGTGGGGTTCAAGCCGTCGAGTCCGAGCAGGAACGAGTGCGCGGTCATGCCCAGCAACGCGGCGATTACGCTGCCGACCACCAAGCCGATGGCCAGCGGGCGCAGGCCGGTGCGCAGGATCAACACAAACAGCGCGCGCGGCGAGGCGCCCAGCGCGGCGCGCACGCCGAATTCGCGGATGCGCGCGTTGACGCTGACGCGCATCACCGCGTACAGGCCCAGACCTGCCAGCAGCAAGGCCAGCAAGCCGGCCGTCGCGATGATGTCGGACAGCATGCCCAGCAAGGCCAGTCTGCCCGGCACTTGTGCGTTGGGCGGCAGCAGCCGGGCGACAGCCAGCGCTGGCGCCACCTCGTGGACCTTGGCGCGCACGCTGGTTGCCGTCGGCGTGTCACCGGCGCGCATGCGCAACAGGAAGTGCAGACCGTTGCTGTAGATCTGCGCGATTTTGGGATCGAACGGTATCGGCACCCACACCGCTGGACTCGCCGCCTGGCCCGGATTGCGGGCATCAGCGATGATGCCCACGATGCGCACTGACTCGCTGCGGCCATGCTTCGGCGCGATCTCGAGCAACCGGCCCAGTGCGTCATCGTGCAAGTAGCGCTTGGCGAATGCTGCATTGACCAGCGCGACCGCTGTGTCATCGGCGAAGTCGGCGCGATCGAATGGCCGGCCGCGCAACAGGGGCAGGCGCACCGCTAGCAGGAAATCGCGGCTGACTGCACGCGTGGAGGCCGTGATTGCATGGCCATCCGGCAAATTGAACTTGTACTCGTAACTGTCGTTATGCAGCGGCAGGTCGCTGGCCGCGGCCGCAGCGACACCCGGGATCGAACGCAAGGCCGCGGTGATCCGTGCGGCCAGCGTCGCCAGACTCTGCCGATCCGGATACAACGGTCGCGGCGGCAGCACGTGGAAGCTGTAGACATCGTGCGTGTCGTAGCCCGTGACCTTGTGCCCCTGGCGCCAGGCCGCCTGCGCCAGCAGCAAGGCGATACCCACCAGACTGGTGGCGAGCACCGCCTGCACGACGACCAGGCTCCGGCTGAGTCGTGATGCGCGCGCGTCCTGCCCGCTGTGCTGGGCTTGCGCGGCCGCGACCGCCGCGCCGACCGCGTGCGCACGGCGTACGCCCGTGATCGCCCCGACGCTGGTGATCAGCAGTGCGATGAGGATGGCAAACACGACCATGCTGCCGGTCAACCCGATGTGCTTCGTCCCAACAAAGCCTATCGTCAACAAATGCTCGGCCAGTGCGTGCATGAGCAGATCGCTGGCCAGCAGTCCGGCGGTACAGCCGATGGCGACGATCAGCACACTGTCGGCTGCCGTCGTCAGCAGCAGGCGTGGCGTGGAGGCGCCCAGCGCCGCGCGGATGGCCAGTTGATGCCGCTGCTGCTGCGCGCGCAGCAGCATCAGGTTGACCACGTTGCTGCCGGTCAGCAGCAGCAAGGCCGCGGTCACCAGCCCCATCAAGACTCCGATCCCGAATGAACCTGGACGCATGGAACGCAGCAACGGTTGCGCGACGAAGGGATGCTTGTCGACGTGATGCTTGTCCTGCCGCGCGAAAAACAGGCGCATGCGCAACGCGGCTTCCGCGGTGAGTTGCTGGAAACTGGTGTTGGCATCGAGACGCGCGATCGCGGTCAGATCAGCGTCGCGCGCGAGGCCCGGTGCGGCGCGCAGGGGCAGCAACAGTTGCACGCTGACAAAGCTCAAGTTCGGAAAGGACTCTGGCAGCACCCCGACGATGCGCACGGCCTGACCATTGATGCTCAGATCCTTGCCGATGACCTCGCGGCTGCCGCCGAAGTGCTGCAGCCAGAAGCCGTGGCTGATGATGACCGCGCGCGGCCCGTGCGGGGCATCCTCAGCGG
>DAIAZB010000010.1 GCA_027443745.1 Thiomonas sp.
CTGGAAGCGATTCCCCTGCGCATCATCGGCATCATGCAGAACGACACGCTGCTGGCCATTCCCTTTTTCACACTCATGGGACTGATTCTGGAACGCAGCGGGATGGCCGAGGACTTGCTCGACACCATCGGCCAACTGTTCGGGCCCATTCGGGGCGGCCTGGCTTACGCGGTCATTCTCGTGGGTGCCATGCTGGCGGCCACCACCGGCGTGGTCGCGGCCTCGGTCATTTCCATGGGACTGATTTCGCTGCCGATCATGCTGCGCTACGGCTATGACCGACGTGTGGCCAGCGGCGTCATCGCCGCTTCGGGCACGCTGGCACAAATCATTCCCCCTTCGCTCGTGCTCATCGTCATGGCCGACCAGCTCGGTCAATCGGTGGGCGACATGTACAAAGGCGCGTTCATCCCAGGCTTCGTCCTGACCGGCCTCTACATCGTCTATATCTTCGCCGTGACCATGGCGAAACCACATCTGGCGCCAGCCCTGCCGTCCGAGGCCCGCACCATCCGCGAGCCCGACGGCACATCCGGCCTGCGTTCGCTGTCGCTGCTGTTCATCACCTGCCTGGGCCTCGGCATCGGCTGGGCGCACTACTACGACGCCTTTCTCACCTGGCGTGACAAGGCACCGATCACCGCGCCGCTGGACGAAACCATCGTCGTCTCGTTGTCGGTGGCCGTGCTGTTCGCCCTCGTTCTGGCGCTGGTCAACAAGGGCCTGCGCCTGGGTTTGCTGTCGCGCATGGCAGAGAAGGTCACCTTCGTCCTGATCCCGCCGCTGCTGCTGATCTTCCTGGTGCTGGGCACCATTTTTCTCGGCATCGCCACGCCCACCGAGGGCGGCGCGATGGGCGCGATGGGCGCGCTCCTCATGGCGCTGGTGCGACGCCGGCTGGACTTCAAACTGTTCGGCCAGGCGCTCAACACCACGGCCAAGCTGTCCACCTTCGTGATGTTCATCCTCATCGGCTCCACCGTGTTCAACCTCGTGTTCCAGGGCCTGGACGGACGGGTCTGGGTCGAGCACCTGTTGACCAGCCTTCCCGGCGGTCAACTCGGCTTTCTCATCGTGGTGAACATCCTGATCTTCGTGCTGGCATTTTTTCTCGATTTCTTCGAGCTCTCGTTCATCATCATCCCGCTCATCGGGCCGGTGGCCGACAAGCTGGGCATCGACCTCATCTGGTTCGGCGTGCTGCTGGCGGTGAACATGCAGACCTCCTTCATGCACCCGCCGTTCGGCTTCGCGCTGTTTTACCTGCGCAGCGTCGCACCCAAGGACGATTACACCGACAAGGAGACGAAGAAGCGCACCGCAGGCGTCACCACCGGACAGATCTATTGGGGCGCGGTGCCCTTCGTGCTGATCCAGATCGTCATGGTGGCGCTGGTCATCGGCTTCCCAGGGTTGGTCACGGGCGCGCTCGGCCACCACGCCAAGATCGATCTCGACAAGGTCAACATCGAGGTGCCAGCCAGCGAGCAGAGCTACAGCACGCAGGCGCCGCCCAGCTTTGGCGCCTCGGATGCGCTACCCGGCAGCACGGACGCATCCAAGGCCGGTACCGCGACGTCCGGCGACGCTGAGAACTCGGCTGCCGGCGACATCATGAAGGCCTTACAGGCCCCCGCTGCGGCGGCTTCGGCTGCACAACCCTGAAGGGCCGATGACGCCGAACCAGGTGGAGATCGGGCGCAGCCACCGCAAGAAATTCAGCTGTGCTCAGCCTGCGTCGCCTCAGCGTACGCTGACACCGGGATGCAGGCGCACTGCAGGTTGCGATCACCCCAGACGTTGTCGATCCGCCCGACCGGCACCCAGTATTTGTGGATGCGCAGCGCGGGCACCGGAAAGGACGCCTGCTCGCGGCTGTAGGGGTGGGGCCAGTCAGCGCCAAGGGTCGCGGCTGCGGTGAAAGGAGCGGCTCTGAGCGGGTTGTCATCACGCGGCAAGGCGCCCTGCTCGACTTGCGCGATTTCAGCGCGGATGGCGATCATGGCCTCGACAAAACGGTCGACTTCAGCAAGCGACTCGCTCTCGGTCGGCTCGATCATGAGCGTGCCGGGAACCGGGAAGCTCATGGTCGGCGCGTGAAAGCCGTAGTCCATCAGCCGCTTGGCGACATCTTCGTTGCTGATCCCGCTGGCGTCTTTCAGGCCGCGCAAATCCAGAATGCACTCATGCGCGACGAAGCCGCTGTCGCCGGTGTAGAGCACCGGGAAATGGGGCGCCAGACGGCGCGCCATGTAGTTGGCGCTGAGGATGGAGATGGCGCTGGCCGCAGTCAGGCCGTCCGCGCCCATCATGCGGATGTACATCCAGGTGATGGGCAGCACCGAGGCATTGCCAAGGGCCGCGGAACTGACCGCCCCGACCGCCTTGGCGGTGTCGCCACTGCTGGCATGGCCGGGCAGGAAAGGTGCCAGATGCGCGCGGACCGCCACCGGACCCACGCCGGGACCGCCGCCGCCATGGGGAATGCAGAAAGTTTTGTGCAGGTTCAGGTGCGAGACATCGGCGCCGAATTCAGGCGGACTGGCCAGCCCGACCATGGCGTTCATGTTGGCCCCATCCACATACACCTGGCCGCCATGCTGATGAACGATGTCGCAAATTTCGCGCACCCGCGGCTCGAACACGCCGTGGGTGGAGGGATAGGTGATCATGCACGCCGACAGTCGCGCCGCGAGCTGCCGCGCCTTGACGCGCAAGTCGTCGAGATCGACGCTGCCTTGCGCATCGCAGGCAACCACCACAACATGCATGCCGGCCATCTGGGCCGAAGCCGGGTTGGTGCCGTGAGCCGAGGACGGGATGAGACAAATGTCGCGCTGCGTCTCACCGCGGCTCTCGTGCCAGGCATGGATGGCCAACAGGCCGGCGTACTCGCCTTGCGAGCCCGCGTTGGGCTGCAGGCTAATCGCGTCATAGCCAGTGGCCTGGGACAACCACTGCTCCAGATCCGCGGCCAGGCGGGCGTAGCCCCGCGTCTGCTCGGCCGGGGCGAACGGGTGGATGCTGCCGAATTCGGGCCAGGTGATGGGGATCATCTCGCTGGTGGCATTGAGCTTCATGGTGCATGAGCCCAACGGAATCATCGCCCGGTCGAGCGCGATGTCCTTGTCTGCCAAGCGGCGCAGGTAGCGCAGCATCTCGGTCTCGCTGTGGTGGCGGTTGAACACCGGATGGGTGAGGTAGCTGCTGATCCGTGCGAGCGCCAGCGGATAACGCGGCGCCACGCCCTTGGCATGGGCGGCAAACAACGAGGCGTCCGGCTGGCTTGCGCCGCGCGCCTGGGCAAAGGCACCCAACACCTTGAGCAGATCCTCGCGCGTGACGGTTTCGTCGAGCGCAACACCCACGCGGTCACTGCCGGCATGGCGCAGGTTGATGCCGGCTTGCACGGCAGCCGCATGCACCGCAGCGGTTTGGATGCCGGTCAGAACGGTCAAGGTGTCGAAGAAAGCCGCATGCTGCAAGGGCCAGCCTTGCGCCTGCAGCCCGTCGGCCAGGATGACGGCGTAGGCATGCACTCGCTGGGCGATACGGCGCAGGCCCTGCGGGCCGTGGTAGACGGCGTACATGCTGGCCAGCACGGCAGGCAGGACCTGTGCGGTGCAGATGTTGCTCGTGGCCTTTTCACGGCGAATATGCTGCTCGCGGGTTTGAAGCGCCAAGCGGTAAGCCGGCTGGCCGTGGCTGTCGACGCTCACGCCCACGAGCCTGCCGGGCATCTGGCGTTTGAGACCGTCGCGCACCGCCAGATAGGCTGCGTGCGGACCACCGAAGCCCAGCGGCAGGCCGAAGCGCTGGGTATTGCCCACGGCAATATCGGCGCCGAGTTCGCCCGGCGAAGTCAGCAGCGTGAGCGCCAGAATATCCGCGGCGACGATAACCACGGCGCCCTGCGCCCTGGCCGCGGCGATGAGAGCGCGATGGTCGTCGACGCCGCCATCCACACCGGGATACTGCAACAGCACGGCGAAATGCGGCACCTGCGCGGCTTGCGAGGCGGGGCCGACCACCACCTCCAGGTCGAGCGGGCGCGCACGGGTGCGCAGGACCTCCAGCGTCTGCGGCAGCACGTCGTCGGCAACGAACATGCTGCGGCTGACGCTCTTGCCGCTGCGCAGCGCCAGGGTCATGGCCTCGGCCGCTGCAGTGGCTTCGTCAAGCATCGAGGCATTGGCCACGTCGAGCCCGGTGAGGTCGGTCATCATGGTCTGAAAGTTGATCAGCGCCTCCAACCGACCCTGGCTGATTTCCGGCTGATACGGCGTGTAGGCGGTGTACCAGGCCGGGTTCTCCAGCACGTTGCGCTGGATCACGCCAGGCATGTGCGCGTTGGCGTAGCCCTGTCCGATGAAGCTGCGCATCACCCGGTTTTGCGCGGCGATGTGGCGCAATTCGGCCAGCGCGGCCTCCTCGCCCAGAGCGGGCGGCAATTCGAACGGGCGGGCGCGACGGATGCCGGCAGGAATGACTTCGCGCATCAAGGCTTCCAGATCGGGTTGGCCCAGGGCGCGCAGCATGTGCGCCTGCTCGGCTTCGCTCGGGCCGATGTGGCGGCGCTGGAAGGCGGCGGCATCTTCCAGTTCGGTGAGGGTGGGTTCGGTTTGCATCAACATGGGAAACTCGTCTTGGTCGGCGCCAGCCTCGGGGCCGCCAAGGGCGGCAGACAGCGGGCGATGGCAGGAAGGTTTTCAGGCGCCTTGCAACAGTTTGTCGTAGGCGGCCTGGTCCATCAACGCATCCAGCTCTGCGGGGTCGCTCGGGCGCATCTTGAAAAACCAGCCCGATCCTTGCGGATCGGAATTCGCCATGGACGGGTCGGACACCAGGGCATCGTTGCTGCCGGTGATTTCGCCCGACAGCGGCATGTAGACGTCGGCCGCGGCCTTGACCGACTCGACCACACCGGCGGTGTCTTTCTGAGCAAAGGTCTTGCCGACCGCGGGCAATTCGACGAACACCACATCGCCCAGGGCGTCTTGCGCGTGCGCGGTGATGCCGACCGTCACGGTGCCGTCCGCTTCAAGGCGAACCCATTCGTGATCGGGGGTGTATTTGATGGTCATGCTGAACTCCGTGTCGGTCAATGTGAACAGGAAACAATTTGAGAAAAACCTGGCGTGCTTCGGTATGCGAGGTCAATTGCGTACATAGCCGTGCGGTGTGAACGGCATGGGGGCGACATGCATGGGCACCTGTTTGCCTCGCACAAGTGCGAACAGGGCATGACCCGGTACGGCCGCGGCGCTCTCGACGTAGCCCATGGCGACCGGCATGTTGGCCGTGGGGGTGAGGCTGCCACTGGTGACGCGCCCCAGCCCGCGACCCGCGGCGTCCACCAGCATGGTGCCTTCGCGAACAGGCACGCGTTCGTCGGCGACAAGCCCGACGCGTTTGCGCGCCACGCGAGCAGGGTCGTCAAGCTGCGCGAGGATGACTTCGGCCCCTGGAAAGCCTCCGGCACGGGCCCCTCCGTTGCGGCGCACCTTCTGCATGGCCCATTGCAGACTGGCCTCCACGGCGGTGGTGGTTTCGTCCATGTCATGCCCGTAGAGGCAGAGTCCGGCTTCCAGGCGCAGGCTGTCGCGTGCGCCCAGGCCCGCGGGCCGCACGTCGGCCAGATCGAGCAAGGCGCGAGCCAGCGGCTCGGCATCCCGCGGGCGAACCGAAATCTCGACGCCATCTTCGCCGGTGTAGCCGCTGCGGCTGATGAAGACCGGGTCGTTGCAGACCGACGCGGGCAATTCGAACCAGGCTGCATCCATGAAACGTAGCTTGGCCACATCCGGCAGCAGTGTCTGCAGCGCCGCCAGCGCCTTGGGGCCTTGCAGCGCCATCAACCCCTGTCCCGGGAGTTCTTCAATGCGGCAGCGCGCGCCGATGCGTTCGCGCATCCAGGCAAGATCCTGGATCTTGCACGCGGCATTGACGATGAGGAAATACTCGCTGCCCTGACCGCCCTCGAGCGGACGGTGGGTCAGCATCAGGTCGTCGAGAATCCCGCCAGCATGGTTGGTGAAATAGCCGTAGCGCTGACGCCCGAGCGGCAAGCCCACAACGTCGACGGGAATGAGACTTTCGAGAGCTTCTGCCGCATCCGGCCCAGCGATGCGCACCTGGCCCATGTGCGAGACGTCGAACAGACCGGCTGCGGCACGCGTGTGGAGATGCTCGGCCGTGATGCCGCCTGGATACTGCACCGGCATGGCATAGCCGGCGAACGGCACCATCTTGGCACCCAGCAACTGGTGTAGCAAAAACAGAGGGGTGTGCAGCAGGACTGGCTCGGCTTGGGCAGACACGCAAGGCTCCGGAGAAGGGCGGAAATCCACCAGAGCATGCTCTGGTGACGACGCCCCGCTGTCCTTGGTACCTGAGAGATTGACCGTGCGCCATCGCGCCCGGCTTGCCCCTTCGGTGGACGCCGCACATGATGCAGGCGCCGCTCTCCAGTGAGGTAACCCGTGAGGGTGTCGTCAGTCCTTTTGCCTGAGCGGTACATCCGGAGATCCCAGATTTACGCCTTCGGCGGCCAAGGCGCCGCGCAACGGCACTTCGGCACTCTCCTGACGACAGCCCAGTTTAGCCCAAGCCAGCGGCTTATTTGCGTGAACGCATGCCCAGGGCTTTGCGCGCCTTTTCATTGCGTTCCTTCTTGCGCTCGCCCATCTCGCGCATGGCGCGCTTTTGCGAGACGGCAAACATGGGATCGATGATTTCCCACCACACGAAGACAACGGCCAGGGGGATGGCAATCCACCACCAGGACAGGGTCGCAAACGGGCCGATTGCGGCGAATTTCAATCCCAACAGCACGATTGCAACAACCAATACCCACATGACTGTCCTCCATTTATCACGACCACCATCAAAATCAGATCAAAATGCAACCCAATGCAGCATCATGACACGCAACGCAGCCCATGTGTCGGTTAGCATTCTCGCTGCTGTCACGCCATGCATGCCAAGCACGTCAACCGCCCGCGTGGCGTCGCGTTATAGCGCGTAGCTTCGCTCAACCTTGGAGATCTGGAATGAAGAAAATTTTGATTGCTGTCGGTCTGGCCGTCGCCGCCGTGTCCCAAGCCAACGCTGCCGACATGATGGCTCTGGCCAAGTCCAAGAACTGCCTGGCTTGCCACGCGCTCGACAAGAAGCTGGTTGGGCCCTCGTACCAAGACGTGGCTGCCAAGTACGCCGGCAAACCTGGAGCGGAAGCCACCTTGGTCAACGCTGTGTTGCACGGTGTGTCTGGCGTCTGGGGCCCGGTTCCCATGCCTGCCAACCC
>DAIAZB010000011.1 GCA_027443745.1 Thiomonas sp.
GGGGTAGCCGGTGTGGCGGTAGTAGATCTTGTCGTCCGCCTTGTTGCCGGTGACGCGCAGCTTGGAGGAGTTGACGACGATGATGAAGTCGCCGGTGTCGACGTGAGGCGTATAAATGGGTTTGTGCTTGCCGCGAAGACGTCGTGCCACTTCGCTGGCGACACGGCCGAGGACTTTGTCCGTCGCGTCAATCACAAACCACTCATGCGTCACTTCGGCCGGTTTGGCGCTGAAGGTTTTCATGGATGTGGGTTCATTCACTGGGTTGCGGCGCTTTTATCCTGCTCGGATGCTGCGGCAGGCTCTCTCGCATGGATTTCGGGTTTCGTTGCATGGATCCATGCCACACTGACAAACTCCGGAGAGGACGGATTCTGCGTGAACCCCGCGTGCATTCCGCGGATCGTGCGGCATGGCCCTGGGGCCATGGTTCCGGCGGCCAAAAAACCGGAATCGTGCATTCTAAGCTGAAAACTGCGGCCCGGTGCAGAAGTGGCTCCGGAGTTGCCCACGCAGGCCACGTGCCGCTGCCGCAATCAAATCTTCATGGCAGCGATGCCGTTGCGCGCATCCAGCAAGGCAATGTGCGGGCGGAAGTGGCGCGCTGTGGCGTCGTCCATCGGGCCATAGGTGCAAATGATGAGCAGGTCGCCAATGGCGGCGTGGCGCGCTGCCGAACCATTCAAGGTAATGCATCCGCTGCCGGCGGGCTCGGCGATGGCATAGGTGCTCAGGCGCGCGCCGTTGGTCACGTTGTAGATCTCGATCTGCTCGCCGGGGATGATGTTGCAGGCGTCCAGCAGCGCCTGGTCGATACCGCAGGAGCCCTCGTAATGCAGATCGGCTCCGGTGAGCGTGGCGCGGTGAATTTTGGCGCGCAACATCATCCGTGCCGGAACTGAGGTTGGTGTGGTGGAATGGGACATGGTCAAGAAAAAAATGGCCGAAAAATGGCGCAGGAAAGGTGTAACGGGCGCAGCGAGCACAGAGAAGCGTCGAGTGCCAACTGTTCCATCCTAGAGCGCCCGCGTGCGGCGCAAGCGGCCCTCGGCGCTGTGCGTCATGGAGTTGAGTGATGGCGTGCGGGTTGGCGGATGGGTGCAGTCCGAATCTCGCCCATGCCGTTGTCAGACCGATGACAGGCGGCTGCGGGCTTGATGCTTGCGCATGGGCGCCTGCCATGCCGTGGGGTCGCTGGCGCCGGCATGGACCAGCTCCGGCGCACCGTTGCGCCAGCGCCAGCTGGCTTGTGAGCGTCCCAGGATCGGCTCGCCGATCCACGCCCGTCAGGGCCAAGGAAACATGAGAACGGCCGCGCGTTTCCTGGCGAGTCACGGCGGTGGGTTACATCTGGCCGTACGCGCATACAAGCCGCTGTCATGCGCGGGCGGCTGTCGTTCGTTGATGGTGAACGCAACCCAATCCAGCGTTCCCGCCCAAGCTCACCACCATGAATCCGCTTCCACGCTGTGTCCGTCGGCTGCGCAGTTTGCGATGGATCGTGTATCGGGCTCTACCCAGCCTGTTCAGGCTTGCAATCATCGGTCTGGCGCCTCTCGCGCATGCCGGGGAGCCGCCCGCGCTGGTCGGCCGCATCGCCGCGTTTCAGGGCGAGGTGAGTCTGCTGCCGGCCGGCGCCAGCAACTGGATCGCGGCCGGCCTGAACCGGCCCATCACCATCGGCGATCGGCTGTGGGTGCCGCCGGGTGGTCGCGCCGACATCGTCGCCGGGCCGGATGCGATCCGCCTGGGCTCGAACACGGATCTCACGGTCCTCGATCTGCGCGAGCAGGACGTGCAGTTGTCGCTGTCGCAGGGTACGGCGCAATTGCAAGTGCGCGCCTTCGGACCGGATCGGCGCGTGGAGGTGGACACGCCCAACCTCGCCTTTCAGTTGCAGAGCGCGGGGGATATGCGCCTGGACGTGAGCCCGGCCGCCGATACCACCACCGCCACGCTGCGCACTGGCCAGGGCACGGCCTATGGCGAGAGCGCCGTGCCCTATGCGGTGGAGGCCTGGCAGAGGGTGCGCTTTGCCGGGCAGGATCTCACCGTGGTGGCTGCCGAAGATAATCCGCCGACCGACGCTTTCGACCAATGGGTGACCCAGTTGAACGCGCGCGAAGATGCTTCCATCTCCGCGCGCTATGTCTCGCCCTGGGTGACCGGCTACCAGGGGCTCGACGCCTGGGGGGAGTGGGCCCAGAGCCCGCAATATGGGCCCGTCTGGTACCCGCGCGTCGCCCCCGGCTGGGTGCCCTACCGCAACGGCCACTGGGCCTGGGTGCCACCCTGGGGCTGGACCTGGATTGCGGCCGAGCCCTGGGGCTTCGCGCCCTTCCACTACGGTCGCTGGGCCTGGGTCGGCTCCGCCTGGGCCTGGGTGCCGGGCCCCGCGGTGGTGCGCCCGATGTATGCCCCGGCGCTGGTGGCTTTCGTCGGCGCCGCGCCTGGCGTCACATTCTCCTTCGGTGTGGCGGGTGGCGTTCCGGCCGTGGGCTGGTTCCCGCTCGGCCCGGGGCAGATCTACCGCCCGCCCTACGCCTACACCCCGGCCTACCTCGTGGCGGTGAACCGCTGCACACCCATCAACGACCGCAACCACGACGGGATCAATGTGCGCCGCGAACTCGACCCGCGCCACCTGCCGCCTCATGCCCTCACCCTGGTGCCGCGCACCACCTTCGTTCAGGGCCTGCCGGTGCAGGACCATGTGCATCACCTGCCCGTCTTGCAGACGCGCATCCTGCCGCTGACCCCGGCGCCCGACGCACACCCGTTGGCAGCCAGCGTCACCGCCGGGGCACGGCCGATGCCCTGGCCTGCGGGGTTCAGGCCGCGCCCAGTGCTGGCCACACGCGAGCCCGGGCCTCTGCCGCAACGCTTCAGCGTGCCCGAGGTCGGCGGGCTGCAGCCCCCGGGCGGATACCGGGGCCACCCTCTGAGCAACACCGCGCCCGAGAGAGTTCCGGTGCGCATCGTGCCGGTCCCGGTGCAGCGCCCGTTCCCGCGCCAAACCGCAATGCCGCCATCGATGCGTCCTGGTCAAGCTCCGGGAGCGGAGTTGTCACCCAGGCCACAGTCCAGCCTGCAGACGCAGCCGGGAGAGCATGGACGGTCCGCGTGGCCGTTTGTGTTCGTGCCGCAGCCGCAAACTCCAAGGCCGCCGCAACAGGCCCTGGAGCCAGGGCAACGGGATCGCAGGTTTTCGCGCCCCAGTCCCGACGTATCTGAACGCCCCGTGCAAAGATTCGACCAACACCGCGACCAACGTTCCGGGCCAGGCCTCGAGCCGCCGGGCTTGCAGGTGCCTGGGCGCGGTGCGGGGCCACCCCCATCGATCGAGCGCCCAGGGCAAGCGCCGCAGCGCTTCGAACGGCCTGCTCCGGCCTGGCGCCAGCATCTGCCGCCCCAGGGCCAGGCCCAAGTCCGCGGCCCCCTGCCTGGCTACGAACCCAGTCCACGGGGCGAGGCCGGGCGCTCGGGCGGGCCGGTGGGCGCATTCGGGCGTGGGTTCGAGGGCAACGCTCCGCAGGGCGTGCCCGGCCCTCTGCAGCGCGCTGGCATGGCTCCACCTTGAGCCGCGGCATGATGCGGGCTCTGTCCGGGCCGGTGAAAGGCTGGCGCCGCATCCTGGACCACCTCGGGAGGCTGAGCGGCACGCCGCCCCTTGGGAATTTGGCTCAGTATTCCAGGTGCAGCCGGACACCGAGCACCGTGGCCGGCGGGCCGTTGCCCCCGGCATTCCAGATGCGCTGCATGTCGGGCTGCAGATACACGCCACGGACCACCCTGTAGGCGTAGTTCACTTCCAGCACGGTTTCCGGGTGCAGCGCGTGCAGGCTGGCGCGGGCCAGGCCGATGCTGAGACTGTCATTCGGTCGACTGGCGAAGGGCCGCTGCACGCGCAGGCCGAGGCCCAGGTAA
>DAIAZB010000012.1 GCA_027443745.1 Thiomonas sp.
CGCATCTGGATCACACCCGCTTCGCGCAGCACCCGGAAGTGATGCGAAGCGGTGGACTTGGCCACGGGCAGGCAGAACGTCCCGCACGCCTTGCCGCCGTCCTCGGCCAGATGCTTGACGATGGTCAGCCGCACCGGGTCGCTCAAGGCGTACAAGACCCCGGTCAACATCAGGCTTTTTCTGGGCGGATGTTGTAATGCTCTCACGCTTGCAGTATCGCACGGACTCGTGCTACGGTTCCATTGTTCTATAGTTTACGAACAATAGGAGCACATCATGCGAGCATACGAACTGCGCGACAAAACCGGGCTCGATGCCTTGACCCTCACCGAGCGCAAGGACCCGGTGCCGGGGCCCGAAGAAGTCCTGATCCAGATGCGGGCGGCGGCGCTGAATTATCGTGACAAATTGGTTTTAAACGGCCTCTACCCCACCATGCCCTTGCCGCTTATTCCCGTGTCCGACGGTGTCGGAACGGTGGTGGCCGTTGGCGAGCATGTGACGCGCGTGAAGCCGGGCGACCGTGTCGCAGGCATTTTCGATCAGAACTGGTTGTCCGGCGAACTGCCGGAGAAAAGCTTGAGCCTGGGCGGGCAAACGGACGGTGTTCTGGCACAGCAGGTCGTGCTGCCTCAGGATGGCGTGGTGCGCGTGCCTGAACACCTCACGGATGAAGAGGCGGCCGCCTTGCCCTGCGCCGCCGTGACCGCATGGAACGCGCTAATGGTGCGTGGCACGCTAAAGCCCGGCGAGACGGTGCTGGTGCAGGGCACCGGCGGGGTTTCGCTGTTCGCTTTGCAGTTCGCCCACGTGGCGGGCGCGCGCGTGATCGTCACCTCCAGCAGCGACGAAAAGCTGGAACAGGCGCGCCGCCTGGGTGCTGACGAAACCGTCAATTACCAACGGACTCCCGATTGGGATCAAGAGGCGCTCAGGCTCACCGGCGGCAAGGGCGTGGATCACGTCGTCGAGGTCGGCGGCCCGGCGACGCTGCCACGCTCGCTCAATGCGGTGCGGATCAACGGTCATATCAGTCTGATAGGGGTTTTGTCCGGTAGCAGCGTCGAAATTTCCATGCACCCGATGCTCTTCAAGCAAATCCGCCTGCAGGGCATTTATGTCGGAAGCCGTTCGATGTTCGAACAGATGAACGACGCCATCGCCTTGCATAAGCTCAAGCCCGTCATTGACCGCGTGTTTCCTTTCGAGCAAGCGCCCGAGGCGTTCGGGTACCTGGAAAAGGGCGGGCACGTCGGGAAAGTCTGTATTCGCTTCTGACCATTTGGCGTTCAACAGCCACAGAGCCTATCGATGGCAGTCTTGCAACCTGAACAGCAAGGCTAGGGCTGCATGAAAGGAGAACCGAACACCATGCCAGGACAGCACTTCAAGGTTGGTATCGTCGAGTTGCAGCCGGACAGGAGTTGGGCCGCGCGAGCTCATATTCCTGCGCTGCGCGCGCTATCCGAGACCTTCGAGATCGAGGTCGCGCGAAAGCGCTATGACCAAGGCCGTTGACGGTTCGCCATCGTCGATTGCTGTGGGCACGGGGGTAGGTCCAAGGCAAGGCAGCGCCATTTCGGCGGATGCGGTCGATGAACAGGGTCCAAGACGATCAAGAGCCGACTGCTTTGCCGTTGGACAGGCGCATCAGCGCGCGTTGGTGTGAGGCGTGGATCGTGTCCCGCTCCGGCAGCGTGCCGTTGGCCAGACAGGCCAGCCACTCGTCCGTGGTGAGCACGGCGGC
>DAIAZB010000013.1 GCA_027443745.1 Thiomonas sp.
CCGGCGAAAAAGATGACGAAAAATCCGGTAGACAGCACCAGCATGGCGGTGCCGAGGTCGGGCTGCTTCATGATGAGTCCGACGGGGATGGCGAGCAGCAGCCCGGCGAATGCATAGTCCCTCAAACGGATGAAGCCCTCGCGTTTCTGAAAGTACCACGCCAGCATCAGCGGCATGGCGATTTTCATGATTTCCGACGGCTGGATCACCACGCCGACGTTGAGCCAGCGCCGCGCGCCCTTGCGCACCAGGCCGAACATGGCGGTGGCGATCAGCAGTGTGACGCCGAAGGTGTAGAGCGGCACGGCGATCTGCATCAAGCGCTGGGGCGGAACCTGGGCGACGACGAACAGCACGACGAAGGCCACGGCCAGATTGCGCAACTGGTCGGCGAAGCTGATGTTCTGGCCCTGCAGCGCGGAAAACAACACGACGCAGCCGATGGCCACCAGTGTGAGCAGCCCGGTGAGCAAGGGACCGTCGAAACCCGTGATGTAAGGCCGCAGCCGGCGCCACAAGGGGGGACGATTCAGGACAGCGTTCATCGGCGCGCTCCTCGCTGCAGGGCCATGGCCTGTCCGCGCTTGGCGCAGCAGGGGCTGGGGCTGCCGCCCCCGAACGGTTCGATGGCCCAACGGACGGTGCTCACAGGCGCGTTCCCTCATCGGCATCGGGGTTGTCATGCCGCGCCCCGAAGCGTGTGAACAGGGGCCCCGGCTCGCAGCGTGGACGCGGATAGCGCCCATCGCAGGGTGCGTCGAACGCGGTGTGTTGGGTGTGGGCGGCAGGGGATGCCGCTGGCGGTGACGCGGATGACGCGGCCGCTGCGGGCCAGGGCTGGATCGCGTCTGCTTGAGCCTGGGTCGAGGTCGGGGATGCGGGAGCGCGGGCCGGCTTCGGCCCCGGGCGACCAGGCACGCCTGGCGATGGTTTTGCAGCCCGTGCCGCCGGCATGCCAGTGACGCCAGCGCTCGCGCCCGCCGCGGCAGAGGCCGCTGCTGTCGACCCCTGGGGTTTGGCGCCAGGCACCGCGGGAACGCCGTTCTTGCCACCGGCAAACTGGAACTGCACCGGCTTTGGCTTGGCGCCGGAAATCTGTTCGATCTCGGCCTCTGTGGGATACAGCCCCAGCAAGTGATAGTCCACCAGCTTGCGTGCGATGGGCGCTGCCGCTTCCGCCCCCCAGCCGGCGTGCTCCACGATCAGCGCCACGCACACCGTGGGGTTCTCCGCCGGGGCGTAGACGATGTAGAGCGCGTGGTCCAGCAGATGCCGCGACAGATCATTGGCGTTGTACTTCTGGTTCTGCGCCACGGTGAACACCTGCGCCGTGCCGGTCTTGCCGGCGCTGGTGTACGGGGCATCCTTGAAGACGGCATAACCCGTGCCGTCTTTTTCGGCGTTGACGCCCACCATGCCATCGTGCACCACTTGCCACATCGCATCCGGCGCGTTGATGCGCTCGGCCACCTCCACCGGAGTGTGCGCGAAGCGCCGCGTCTTCATGTCCTCCACCAGCTTCACCGCGCGCGGCTTCAGGCGCGTGCCGTGATTGGCCATCGTCGCCAGGGCATTGGCCATCTGCATCGGGGTGAAACTGTTGTAGCCCTGGCCGATGCCCAGGCTGATGGTTTCCCCCGGGAACCAGCGCTGTTGCGCCGGCAATTTGTAGGCATGGCGCTTCCAGGCCTTCGACGGCAGGATGCCCCGGGCCTCATCGGGCAGGTCGACGCCGGTGTGCCGGCCAAAGCCGAACTTGCGGGTGTAGTCGTGCATGCCATCCACCCCCCAGTCGTTCGCCACCATGTAGAAATACACGTCGCACGACACCGCCAGGGCTTTGTGCATGTCCACGCGGCCATGTCCGCCGGGCTTGTCGTCGCGAAAGCGGTGGTCGCCCAGCATGAAATAGCCAGGGTCGTTCAGCACATAGTTCGGCGTGCGGATGCCCAGGGTGAGCGCCCCCAACGCCAGATAGGGTTTGTAGGTGGAGCCCGGTGGAAACGTACCGCGCAGCACGCGGTTGAGCAGGGGTTTGCGCGGGTCGGTGTTGAGCGCGTTCCAACTCTCGGGGTCGATGCCTTCGACGAACAGATTGGGGTCGTAGGTGGGCATGGACACGAAGCTCAGCACTTCGCCGTTGCGCGGGTCCATCACCACGCAGGCGCCGGTGCGCTGACCGTACAGGTCTTCAGCCAGTTTCTGCAAGCGGATGTCGAGCGACAACACCAGCGTGCTCCCCGGCACCGCCGGGAAGCTGTGCAGCTTGCGCACCGGCTTGCCCACGGCGTTGACCTCGACTTCATCGAAACCGGTCACGCCATGCAGTTGCTCCTCGTATTGCAACTCCACCCCGGTCTTGCCGATGTGGTCGGTCCCCTGGTAGTTGGCCGCGTCGTCGCCCTCGGCAATCCGGGCCTGCTCGGCAGGACCGATGCGGCCGATGTAGCCGATGGCATGGCTGGCCAACGCCCCCAGCGGGTAGCTGCGGAACAGTCGCGCGCGCACATCCACGCCG
>DAIAZB010000014.1 GCA_027443745.1 Thiomonas sp.
GACATTGGGATGAGCTTTGCCGGTCCTGACTTTGCGCAGTTCGGAGACGACGTTGGTGTCGAGCAGAAACATCAGGAAAGATCGGCAGAACGGGCGCGCTCGCGGGAACGCGGAAACTCGATTTCGATGTCTTCGACACCAACCGGCCATCCCAAGGCATCAGCGATGCTCCGACGCTTGCCCGTGATGCGCTGATATTCCTCGATGCTGAGCAGGACATGGGCGGGCTTGCCGCGGTCGGTGATGAACACCGGCCCTTCCGAGGCAGCTTTCTTGGCGCGGCTGGTGTCCTGATTGAACTCCCGGCTGGATAGGGTGGTGATGGTCATGAGCGGCACTCCTGTTTGCAGAGGCAAGTCGGCTATGTATGAACGTTACTACATCAAGCCATCATTCGTCGATGCTCCTTTGCCTTCTTGGTCGCGGAGAGTTGGCATGTCCATGAGCGTATGCCCTCGTTGCGAGTCGGCGCTGCTGCGCGGGAGGCGCTCCGAAAGTCGCGCGCACCAAACATGATGCGCAACCACGTGCCGCTTTATTGCTTGCCGCATGCGCCGTGCGTGCTGGTGAAGCTGCTGTTGTTTGGCGTGCTGATTGGGCCGCGGCGCAAGAACTTGCACTGCATGCTGCGCGGCTTGCGGGATGGGGTGCGCGGGCGCGCGGGGCCGGCGCCGGGTGATGTAATGGAGCAGGCTTCGCAGGGCACGGTCTGAGGTCGCAGCAGCTTGTTGTTCTCGCCTGGGTATGACAAGGTATTACGCATCGATACCTGCGCCCGGGCGACATATGAGCAAACCGACATCAAATCCGGTTGCGATCAAGATCGATCTCGACACCAAAGAGCGCGTGAAGCGCTTGGCTGAGGCGCGCCATCGCACCGCGCATTGGCTCATGCGCGAGGCCATCAGCCAGTACCTCGATCGCGAAGAGAAGCGCGAGGCGTTCAGGCAGGATGCCATCAGGGCGTGGAACGAGTATCGGGCCACGGGCATGCATGTGACAGCCGAGGAAGCGGATGTTTGGCTGGCCAAGCTGGAATCCGATGAGGATGCCGAGCCGCCTGCATGTCACGGTTGATCTGGTCGCGATCAGCGCTTGGCGATGTCCAGCGGCTGCATCGTTTCCTCGTGTCCAGGAATCCCGATGCGGCGCGGCGCGCGATTGCCGCCATCCGTCGCGGGGTGAGAATACTCGCTGCGCTGCCGGCCAGTGGCCGCCCGGCGGAGGACATGGAGGTCGAGTATCGCGAGCTTGTGATCGAGTTTGGCGATAGCGGCTACGTGGTGTTGTATCGCTACGATGGCGCGATCGCAGTGATTCTGGCCGTGCGCCATCAGAAAGAGGCTGGTTACTGACGTGGGTGGCGCAGGATGTGCCGCGCGTGCTGCTGAAGCTGCTGCTGTTTGGCGTGCTGTTTGGGCGCGTCGCGAGAACATGTGCAACATGCCGCGCGGCTTTGGGACCGACGCCTGCAAGCGCAAAGGGCCGACGCCTGTGCTTGTGCAGGCCCGCGATGCTAGTGAGCCGTGTGCAGAACCTGCCCCGCGAAGACGGGGCGGAGTCCAGTGAGGGTGGTGGCGGGAAGCGCGGGAAGCCCCTGGTCTTTCGTCAGTCCCGGGTCGTCATTCCCGCGCAGAGCCTGCCCCCGCGAAGGCGGGGGCGGGGAACCAGTGAAGGCGGGGGTGGGGATCCATCGCATGCTGAAGTCACTGGATTCCCGCCTGCGCGGGAATGACAAGCAATAGGAGTGCAGGCGCGCGGCCAGCAGCTGCCCGGCGGAGGACATGGAGGTCGAGTATCGCGAGTTTGTGATCGATCGGGCGTGGCGATAGCGGCTACGTGGTACCGCCTACGCCCTTGCCACATGCGCTTCGTACGCGGCAGTGACTTCGGCGGTGCTGCCCATCGCCATCAGTTTGCCGCGATCCAGCCACATTGCCTTGTTGCAGGCCTTGCGGATCGCCTCGTTGGAATGCAGCGCGATCACCACGATCTCGGCGCGGCGGTGCAGGCCTTCCAGCCGTTCCTTGGCCTTCTCCTGAAACCTCGCATCGCCCACGCCTAGCACCTCGTCCAGCAGCAGGATTTGCGCGTCCACGGCGGTCGAAATGGCAAAACCCAGACGCACGCGCATACCGGTGGAGTAGGTGCGCAGCGGCAGGTCGAGGTAATCACCCAGCTCGGTGAACGCGGCGATTTCCTCGCTCTTGGCACGGATTTCGGCATCGCTCATGCCCAGCAGCAGACCACGCAGGCGGATGTTCTGGCGTCCGGTGGATTGCTCGTCCATGCCCAGGCTGATGTCCAGCAGCGGCACGGTCTTGCCTTGCGTGCGTACGCTGCCCGCGGTCGGCGGATAAATGCCCGCCATTACGCGCAACAGCGTCGACTTGCCGGCGCCGTTGGCGCCGATCAGGCCTAGGCGGTCGCCGGCTTCCAACGTGAAACTGATGTCATCCAGTGCGCGCACGATGACGACGCCGGCGTTGTCCTCGGCGATGCGGTTGCGGCGGCCCGCGCGCAGCACGCGCTTTTTCAGCGACTGCCCCGAGACATCGAAG
>DAIAZB010000015.1 GCA_027443745.1 Thiomonas sp.
ACGGTGGGCGTGCCTTCGCGGATGTAGCGCATGGCGGCGTCGTAGATGAAGGTCTTTTCGCCTGAGGGCTGGAAGAGGGTCACGCCACCTTCCTCGCGCGAGCCGTCGGCCGCGGGCGGAATCATCAGGTTCTTGATGCGCACATTGGCGAAGGTGCCGCGCATCATCACCTCGTGGTTGCCACGGCGCGAACCGTAGGAGTTGAAGTCGGCCTTGATGACGCCATGCTCCTGCAGCCATTTGCCGGCGGGCGAGGTGTCCTTGATCGAGCCGGCCGGGGAGATGTGGTCGGTGGTGATGGAATCGCCGAACAGCGCCAGGGCGCGCGCGCCTTGC
The DNA here is from genome assembly GCA_027443745.1 of Thiomonas sp. Next base: position 337 of record DAIAZB010000015.1, read on the forward strand.
ACGCTGGAGGCGGCTGCGGCCGGCGTCATGCCGAAGCCTTCGAAGAACGGCGGCTCGGCGATGTAGGTGCTGTCGGGCCAGTTGTAAACCTGCCCGGCGGACTTGGCGATCTGGTTCCACAGCTTGCCGGGTTTTTCGTCCACCAGGGCGTAGTTGGCCTTGTAGGCCTTGGGGTCCAGCGCCACCTTGAGCAGCTTGTCGACCTCGGCCGTGGTTGGCCAGATGTCGCCCAGGTACACCGGCTTGCCGCCTTTGCCAGTGCCCACGGGCTCGGTCATCAGGTCACGGCTCACGGTGCCGGCGATGGCGTAGGCCACCACCAGGGGCGGCGAGGCCAGGAAGTTGGCCTTGATGTTCGGGTGGATGCGCGCCTCGAAGTTGCGGTTGCCCGAGAGCACCGCGGCGCACACCAGGTTGTTGGCGGTGATGACCGCTTCGATGTCCGGGGCCAGAGGGCCGGCGTTGCCGATGCAGGTGGTGCAGCCGTAGCCGGCCAGGTAAAAGCCCAGCTTTTCGAGGTAGGGCAAAAGACCCGCGCGCTCCAGATATTCGGTGACGACGCGCGAGCCCGGGGCCAGCGAGGTCTTGATGTGCTTCTTCACCTTCAGGCCGCGTTCCACCGCCTTTTTCGCCAGCAGGCCGGCCGCCAGCAGCACGCTGGGGTTGGAGGTGTTGGTGCAGGAGGTGATGGCGGCGATGAGCACGTCGCCGTCGTGCAGCGCGGTGCCTTCGCTGCTCGTGGTGGATTGGCCCAGGCGCGCCGCCGGTTGGTTGAAGCCGCCCTGGTCCATGGGCGCGGAGAACAACTGGGCGTAGGTGGATTTCACCGCGCCGAGTTCGATGCGGTCCTGCGGCCGCTTTGGCCCGGCGAGCGACGGTGCGACGCTGGAGAGGTCGAGCGAGAGCGTGACTGAGTAGTCGATCTCTCCGGCCTTGGGCACGCCGTAGAGTTTTTGCGCCTTGAAGTAGGCCTCCAGCGCTTCGAGCTCGCTCCTGCTGCGACCGGTGCCCTTGAAGTAGGCCAGGGTCTTGTCGTCCACCGGGAAAAAGCCCATGGTGGCGCCGTACTCCGGGGCCATGTTGGCGATGGTGGCGCGGTCGGGCACGCTCAGGGAGGCCGTGCCTTCGCCGAAGAATTCGACGAACTTGCCCACCACTTTCGCCTTGCGCAGCATTTCGGTGACGGTGAGCACCAGGTCGGTGGCGGTGACGCCGCCGCGCAAAGCACCCTTGAGCTCCACGCCCACCACGTCGGGCGTGAGGAAGTACACCGGCTGGCCGAGCATGCCGGCCTCGGCCTCGATGCCGCCCACGCCCCATCCGACCACGCCCACGCCGTTGATCATGGTGGTGTGGCTGTCGGTGCCCACCAGGGTGTCGGGGTAGTAGACATCGCCCTTGCCCTTGTGCACGCCGCGCGCCAGGTATTCCAGGTTGATCTGGTGGACGATGCCGAAGCCCGGCGGCACGACGCCGAAGGTGTCGAACGCCTGCATGCCCCACTTCATGAACTGGTAGCGCTCGCGGTTACGTTGGAACTCCAGCTTCATGTTCAGGTCCAGTGCCTTGCCATTGCCGTAGTGGTCGATCATCACCGAGTGGTCGACGACGAGATCGACCGGCACCAGCGGCTCGATCGCCTTGGGGCTCTTGCCCATGGTTGCGGCCACGCTGCGCATGGCGGCGAGATCGGCCAGCAGCGGCACGCCGGTGAAGTCCTGCAGCACCACACGGGCAACGACGAAGGGGATTTCATCGGTGCGCTGGGCGTTGGGCTTCCAGCCGGCGAGCTGCTTCACATGCTCAGCGCCTACGCGCTTGCCGTCGCAGTTGCGCAGCACCGATTCCAGCACGATGCGGACCGAGACCGGCAGGCGTGACACGTCCACGTCCAACTCCTTGCCCAGCGCCGGGATGGAGTAGAACTTGCCGGCCTTGCCGCTGGCGGTCTTGAAGGTTTTGAGCGTGTGGGCGAAGGCATGCTTCGGGGCTTTCGCAGCGCTGGGAATCTTGGTGGTTTTGGTCGCGGTGGCCATGGCGAACTCCGGTGGGTTTGGTGTGAGGCGGGTGGTCTATGCCGATCGGCGCCGGTACGGCGCGAGGTGGGACGAATCCAGACAGATCAGGGCGAATCGAGGCACATGGAAGGACGACGGAGCGCGCAGCAGTCGCGCGATGCGGTTGCGGTCCATTCAGTCGGGGCAGTACAAGTCCACATAGCGGTGCACTGGCATGGCTGCGAGGCGAGCCGTGTCGAGCGACGCATGCACGATGCGTTCCTGCTGTTTCGCGGCGAAACGGCGCGCCAGATTGGTGCGGAACTTGGCTTCGAGCAGGGGGATGCCGTCGGTGCGGCGGCGCTTGTGGCCGATCGGATAGTCCACCGCGACTTCGGGCAGCACCGTGCCGTCGTTCATCGTCACGGTCAACGCGTTGGCGATGGAGCGCTTGTCGGGGTTGTGGTAGTCGCGGGTGTACTGCGCGTCTTCGACGCAACGAATCTTGTCGCGCAGGGCGTCGATGCGGGGGTCGGCGGCGACGCCGTCTTCGTAGTCGGACGCGGTGAGCCGGCCGAACAGCAGCGGCACGGCCACCATGTACTGGATGCAATGGTCGCGGTCAGCTGGGTTGTTCAGCGGGCCTTGCTTGTCGATGATGCGAATGCAGGCTTCGTGGGTGCGGATGGTGATGGACGCGATGTCCTCGGCACTCTGGCCTGCAGCCTTGAGTTGCTGGTGCAGGGTCATCGCCGCTTCCACCGCGGTCTGGCTGTGGAATTCGGCGGGGAAGCTGATCTTGAACAGCACGTTTTCCATCACATAGCTGCCGTAGGGGCGCTGGAACTTGAACGGCTGGCCGCGGAAGCTGACGTCGTAAAAGCCCCAGGTTTTGGCACTGAGCACCGAGGGATAGCCCATCTCGCCCGTCTTGGCGATGAGGGCCAGGCGCACGCCGCGACTGGTGGCGTCGCCCGCGGCCCAGCTCTTGCGGCTGCCGGTATTGGGGGCATGGCGGTAGGTGCGCAGGGACTGCCCGTCCACCCAGGCCAGCGACACGGCGTTGATGATCTCGTCGCGCGACAGGCCCAGCAGGCGCGCCACCACGGCGGTGGTGGCCACCTTGACCAGAACCACGTGGTCGAGGCCCACCTTGTTGAAGCTGTTTTCCAGCGCGATTACACCCTGGATTTCATGCGCCTGGATCATGCCGTTGAGCACGTCGCGCATGGTAAGCGGCGCCTGGCCCTGCGCCACGGCGTTGCGGCTCAGCCAGTCGGCCACGGCGAGAATGCCGCCGAGGTTGTCGGACGGGTGGCCCCATTCCGCTGCCAGCCAGGTGTCGTTGAAGTCCAGCCAGCGGATCATGGTGCCGATGTTGAACGCCGCCTGGATGGGGTCGAGCTGGTAAGGCGTGCCGGGGACCTTGGCGCCATGCGGCACCACGGTGCCGGGCACCACCGGTCCGAGCAGCTTGGTGCAGGCCGGGTACTCCAGCGCCTCCAGCCCGCAACCCAGAGTGTCGATCAGGCAGAGCCGCGCGGTTTCGAAGGCCACGCCGTCGAAGCGGGTCTGGTCGAGAACATAGTCGGCAATGTCGGCGAGGACCTGATCGGGAGCGGGGCGGGTGTTGGAGATGGCGGCGGACATGGAGCGGGGTGGATGTGGATGTGAAGTTACCGGCTGGCGACGATGGGGTTGCAGTCGTCAGCCAGGCGGGTCATGTTCCTCTTGTCGAAGAGCATGCTTTTGGCGGGAATCTGAATCATCACCAGGCCGGCCTTGGCGTCGTCGAAGTGATAGGCGCCGGTGGTGGTGGGCTTGCGCGCGAGCAGGTAACGCCGCCCTTTCCAGGTGACGAGAATGGACTGGTTGTTCGTCCCTTCCTGCTTGATGTCCATGAACTCGTGCGAACCGCATTCCATGTGGCCCCACTTCATCTGGTAGATGGGGTTCACGGCCTGATGTGCAGCTTCGGTGGCCGCAACCCGCTGTGCCTGTGTTGGGGAGGCGTTACTGCGGCCCAGCAGCGGCTTGGCTTCGGCTTCGGCAACTTCGGTGGCGTCAGCCTTGGCGGAGATGCTGTGCAGCTTGGTGGTTTCGGCAGCAGGATGCGACACCGGCTCGGCCGCCTGGATGGTGAGCAGGCACGATGCGCCGGCCAGCGAAATGCCGCAGAGCCAGGGGGTGAGGCGGGATACGAACAGTGCGTGGGGCATGATGAAGTCTCCGAATCGCAGAAAAGCCGCGTTCGGCAGACTCAGGGGCGCTGCGCCAGCGGCACGAATGACAGGTCGTCGGGACCAGTGTAATTCGCGCTTGGACGGATGATTTTGTTGTCCACCCGCTGCTCGATGACATGTGCGCTCCAGCCACTGGTGCGGGAAATCACGAATAGCGGCGTGAACATGGCTGTGGGTACGCCCATGAGCGAATAGCTCACGGCGCTGAACCAGTCGAGGTTGGGGAACATGTTCTTTTCGCGTCGCATGACGGCCTCCAGCCGCTCGGCAATGGCGAACAATTTCATGTCGCCGGCAGCCACGCTCAGCCGTTGGGCAACGTTCTTGATGACCTCGTTGCGCGGGTCGGCAATGGTGTAGACAGGATGGCCGAAGCCGATGATGACTTCCTTGGCCGCCACGCGCCGCACGATGTCGGCCTCGGCCTCATCCGGGTTGTCGTAGCGGTTCTGGGTGTCGAACGCGGCTTCGTTGGCGCCGCCATGCTTGGGGCCGCGCAGCGCGCCGATGGCGCCGGCGATGCAGGAGTGAAAGTCGCTGCCGGTGCCGGCAATGACCCGCGCGGTGAACGTGGAGGCATTGAATTCGTGCTCGGCATACAGGTTGAGCGAGGCGTGCATCGCCCGCACCCAGGGCTCGGATGCCGGCTTGCCGTGCAAGAGATGCAGAAAATGGCCGGCGATGGAGTCGTCATCGGTTTCGACCTCGATGCGCCGGCCGTTGTGGCTGTAGTGGTACCAGAGCAGCAGCATGGAGCCGAGGCTGGCCATGAGCCGGTCGGCCATGTCGCGCGCGCCTGGAATGCTGTGGTCATCCTTCTCAGGCAGCACGCAGCCCAGGGCCGACACGCCGCTGCGCATCACGTCCATCGGGTGGCTGGAGGCCGGCAGCGCTTCCAGCACCGCGCGCACTTGCATGGGCACGCCGCGCAGGGCGTGCAGTTTGGTCTTGTAAGCGGCCAGTTCGGCCTTGTTGGGCAGCTTGCCGTGCACCAGCAGATGGGCGATCTCCTCGAATTCGCAGACGTCGGCCATGTCGAGAATGTCGTAGCCGCGGTAATGCAGGTCGTTGCCGGTGCGCCCGACGGTGCACAGCGCCGTGTTGCCGGCGACGACGCCGGAGAGGGCCACCGACTTCTTCGGCTTGGGCGTCGTGGACGGTGTGGCGGATGCTGCCTGGGCTTCGCTCATGCGGGTCTCCTGCGTTGATGGGGGCCGTGGTTTTGATGTCCCGGCTCGGTCGGGTTCATGCGTCGAGCCCGGCTCAGCCTAGCTCTTGGCTTGCTGGAACAAGGCATCCAGCCGGTGTTCATAGGCGTGGTAGCCAATGACGTCGTACAGCTCGGCACGGGTCTGCATCTGGTTCACCACGGCTTGCTGCGTGCCGTCACGGCGGATGGCGCCATAAACGGTTTCAGCCGCCTTGTTCATCGCCCGGAAAGCCGACAACGGGTAGAGCGCCAGGCTGACGCCCGCGCTGCGCAACGCGTCGGTGGTGAACAGCGGCGTGGCGCCGAACTCGGTGATGTTGGCCAGCACCGGCACCTTCACCGCGTCGGCGAAGCGGCGATACTGGGTGAGTTCGGTCATGGCTTCTGGGAAGATCATGTCGGCGCCGGCCTCGACACAGGCCACGGCACGCTCGATCGCCGCGTCCAGTCCGGCCACCGCCAGCGCATCGGTGCGGGCCATGACGACGAAGGCCTC
>DAIAZB010000016.1 GCA_027443745.1 Thiomonas sp.
TCTCGCCTGCATGCAGCGGGGTGCATCCCTGGCCGAGGTCATGGCCTGTCTGCTCGAAGCCTTGCAGCAGCGCGACCCGGTCACGCTCGCGGCGCTTGCGGCGCAGAGCGCGCGCATCGCCGACTATGCTGCCCGGGTCGAGCAGGAGCGCAGCGAACACGTTCACATCCTGGACCTGGCCATCGGGGGCAGCGGCACCGGTGTCTGGGATCGAGACGTCCAGGCTGGAACCATTCGCTATTCCCCAGGCTGGGCGGCGATACTGGGTTTTGACGCCGACGAACTCTCGACGCGAATCGAGGACAGCTACGGGCGCATCCATCCTGACGACCTGCCCAAGGTTCGCGCCGCGATGCAGGCGCATTTCGAGCAGCGCACGCCCGACTACACCGTGGAGCACCGCATCCGCTGCAAGGGCGGCAGCTACAAATGGATTGCCAGCCGCGGCAAGGTGGTGCGTCGCGATGCCCAGGGCCAGGCGCTGCGCATGGTGGGCACCACCACCGACATTTCCGCCTTGCGCGTGCTCTCGGAGCAGCTGCAGCAGCATGTCGAGCTGGTCACGCTCCTGACCGACCAGGTGCCGGGCCTGGTGTTGCAGTACCGTCTGTCGCCACAAGGGTTGGCGGCCGTGACCTATGCCAGCGCCGGCATCCGCGAGATCTACGAACTCACCCCCGAGCAGGTGGCGCAGGACCCGTCGTTGATCGAGCGTGCCATCCATCCGAGTGACCGGGCCGGCTATCTTGCCTCGCTCGCCGAGTCGGCCGAGCGGTTGACGCCCTGGCACCGCGAGTACCGCGTGCAACTGCCCGCGCAGGGCGTGCGCTGGCGCCAGGCGGATGCCCGCCCCAGCCGCCTGCAGGACGGCAGCACCGTGTGGCACGGCTTCGTCACCGACATCACCGAGCGCAAGGAAACCGAACGGCAATTGCTCCAGCTCGCCTCGGTCGATGATCTGACGCAACTGCCCAACCAACGCAGCTTCATGGCGCGCATGGAGCAGGAGCTGGCGCGTCTGCGCGGCTCCCCCCAGGCCAGGGCGACGGTCCTGATGTGCGATCTCGACCATTTCAAGCGCGTCAACGATCGCTACGGCCATGTCAGGGGCGATCGGGTCTTGCAGCACTTTGCCGCCATTCTGCGCAGTCAGCTGCGCAAGGACGATGGCGTGGGTCGTGTCGGTGGCGAGGAATTCGCCGTGGTGCTTCCCGGGGCGGACCCTGCGCAAGCTCTGCTCTTCGCCAGCCGCGTGCAGCAGCGAACCCTGGATACGCCCTGGGTCGAGGGCGACATGCGCATCGCCCTGACCGTGAGCATCGGCATCGCCAGCATGCTGGCGGACGACGCCGACATCGCCGCGTCGCTGTCACGCAGCGACAAGGCCCTGTACCGGGCCAAGCGCGCGGGGCGCAATCGCATCGAACTCGGCGTGGCTTAGGGCCTAAGCCGCCTGCGGATAGAACGGGCCGCGCCCGGCCAGCAGCCGGGGCTGCTGATGATCGACCGCGCGGCCGATGGCGGCGATATGCTCGGGCGTGGTGCCGCAGCAGCCGCCGACGATGTTCACCAGCCCCTCGGCAGCGAACGCGTGCAGCAGCCGCGAGGTCACGTCCGGGGTTTCGTCGAAGCCGGTGTCGCTCATCGGGTTGGGCAGCCCGGCGTTGGGGTAGCAACTGATGAAGGTGTCGGGCGCCGCCCGCGCCAGCTCCTGCAGATAGGGCCGCATCAGCGCTGCGCCCAGGGCGCAGTTCAGCCCCACGGCCAGAGGCTGGGCGTGGCGCACGCTGGCCCAGAAAGCGGGCACGGTCTGCCCGGAGAGGATGCGTCCGGAGGCGTCGGTCACGGTGCCGCTGATGATGATGGGCAGACGCTCGCCGCTGGACTCGAACCATTCGTCGATGGCGAACAGCGCCGCCTTGGCGTTGAGGGTGTCGAAAATGGTCTCCACCAGGAACAGGTCCACTCCCTCCTCGCCCAGCGCCTTCGCTTGCTCGTAGTAGGCGGCGCGCAGTTGCTCGAAGATGATGTTACGCGCGCCGGGGTCGTTGACGTCGGGGCTGATGCTGGCCGTCTTGGGCGTGGGGCCGAAGGCGCCGGCGACGAAGCGTGGTTTGTCTGGGGTGGAATGCGCGTCGGCCGAAGCGCGCGCGATGCGCGCGGCGGCACGGTTCATCGCGTCGGCCAGCTCGGCCATGGCGTAGTCGTCCTGGGCGATGGTGGTGGCGCCGAAGGTGTTGGTCTCGACCATGTCGGCCCCGGCCGCGAAATAGCCGTCGTGAATGTCGCGGATGACCTGCGGCTGCGTCAGGTTCAGCAGCTCGTTGTTGCCTTTCACATCGTGGGCGAAGTCCTTGAAGGACGCGCCTGGGGACGCTCCGATCGGTTCGCCACGGTATTGCGCCTCCGTCAGCTTGAGGCGCTGGATCATGGTGCCCATCGCGCCGTCGAGAATGAGGATGCGCTGGCGCAACAGCTCGGGCAATTGCCGGGCCCGGGTGTAGGCGGGCAAGGAGACGCTGGGAAGGGCGGTGGCGGCGTTTGTCATGCAGCGATTTTAGGAGCGGTGGCCCTGATGCGCGGCGAGCCCAGCCAGGATTTGCGGGACCGTATGCCTGCCGATTCCTCGTTGCCGGTCAAACCTGCGTCGAGCGGGCGCGGACGGCAGTCCGCCGCCACCCTGCCGGACATCACGCTTGTGGCAACAGCATCACCAGTTTGAGGTCGCTGCGCACGGCGGGGCGCAAGGTCAGTTGCTCGTAGATCCGCGCGCCGAGCCGTGGGTGCTGGAAGCGACGTTCGCCGCCCTCGCGTGCCAGCACATCCTGGCTTCGCCAGCAGCGGTCGAAGTCGGGGCTGGCGGCCGCCAGCCCCGCGATCAACTCCGCCAGCGGCGCACTGTCCGCATGGCGCCCGCAGTCGGCGCGAAACTCGGCCACCAGGCGCTGCGCACGCGCTTCCCAGTCGTGGATGAGCTGCCGCGCCGGCGGAAAGACAAACAGGAAGTGCAGCAGGTTCGGGGGCGTCGCGGACCGTTCGGCTCTGGCGGCACGTTCGCCGCTGCGCTTGGCGGCGGCTGGCGCCGGTGCCTGGGCGGGTGTCGACCCTGCCGCAGCCGCCGTGGCATCCGTGTCGCCCCAGTCGAGAAACAAGTCGCGAGCCAGCGCGTTCGCCGCCACCACGTCCCAGCGTCGGTCGAGCACATAGGCCGGGCATTGCAGCGCCTGCACGCTGCGCAGCACGGCGGGGGTAGCCCGGCTGGTCGGCAGCGGTTCCGCCGGGTCGCGTCGCCCGGCAAGGTCGAACACATAGGCCCGTTCCGCCGCCGACAACTGCAGCGCCTGCGCCAGCCGCGCCAGCACCGCCGCCGAGGCGGCCACGGCACGCCCCTGCTCCAGCCAGGTGATCCAGGTGGTGCTCACGGCACACAGTTGCGCCAGCTCCTCGCGCCGCAAGCCGGGCGTGCGGCGTCGCGCCGAAGCCGCGAGTCCGGCAGCCTGGGGCTGCAGGCGCTGGCGGTGCAGGCGGATGAAATCGCCCAGGTGCTGGCGTTGCTGCTCCGGTGTCACGGCGGGGCCGGGTTCGATGGATGCTGCGCTGGATTCGGCCATGATGGAGGTGAAATGTGGAGGTGAAATGGGGCTGGCATTCGAGGCGTCAGGATAGCGTATCGCATACCAGGATAAACGATGATCTTGTACCAGGATGATTGTTCGCCTATGGTGTGCACCGTGGCCTGTCTGCCGCACGCCGCTGATGGGCTCGGTCCCCAGCGATCGAGGGCCGCGTTCCACGTCATGTCATCCACCCCATCACGCTCTTGCACCCACCATGGACCAGCACCAACTCGCCGCCGAGCAATTCGGCTCCACCGCCCAGGCCTATCTCACCAGCGCGGTACACGCCCGGGGGGCGGACCTGGAGCGTTTGCGCGAACTCGGGCGCAAGCGCCCCGGTGCGCGCGCGCTCGACCTGGGTTGCGGCGCCGGCCATGCCGGTTTCGCCCTGGCCGAAGCCGGCATGCAGGTGACGGCCTATGACCTGTCCGCGCCGATGCTCGAGGTGGTGGCGCAGGAGGCGCAGCGCCGCGGCCTGCAGGGACTGCAAACCCGCCAGGGCGCGGCCGAGCGCCAGCCCTTCGACGACGCGGCGTTCGATCTGATCGTCACCCGATTCTCGGCGCACCACTGGCTGGACCTGCCCGGCGCACTGGGCGAGGCGCGCCGTGTGCTGCGGCCTGACGGCACGCTGGTCGTGATCGATGCCGTCGCCCCAGAATCGCCCCTGCTCGACACCCTGCTGCAGACCGTGGAAATGTTGCGCGACGCCTCGCATGTCCGCGACTACCGGGAGTCGGAATGGCGCGCCATGCTGCAAGCGGCCGGGTTTGCCGCGCCCGAGACGCAGCGCTGGACCCTGCCCATGGTGTTCGACACCTGGGTGGCGCGCATGCGCACCCCCGCGCTGCGCGTGCAGGCCATTCGCGACGTGCTGGCCCAGGCAGCGGCAGAGGCGCGCTCGCATTTTCAGGTCCAGCCCGATGGCTCCTTCCTGCTGGATGCGGCGTGGATGCAGAGCCATGTCGGGCCATCGGCTTGACGTCCGCGGCCCCAGGCCGGCGGCCTGACCGGAGAGCGTAACGGGGCTGCATGGGGGTTGGATGGGCGGTTCTCGACACGGCCGCCGTATCGCCATTCCGGCGAGGTTGGCGGGCTAAGATGCATGCGCTCGTGCGCCACTCCCGACAGCGCGGCGGCATCGAACATGTCATCACATCCCCTTTTTGCCCCGTTCCAGAAGGAGCATTGCCATGCGTTCGAACCCTAGCCGCAACCCCCGCCGTGGCCTGCTCACGGCATGCGCAGCCGCGCTGGCCCTGGTTGCGCTCCCCGACCTGGCTGTTGCCGCGCCGGTCGTGCAGGCCAGCGGGGCGTGGATTCGATGGTTGCCGGCAGGCCTGCCGGCGGGCGGTTACGTCACCTTGCGCAACCCCGGCGCCAGACCCGTGGAGCTGATCGGCGCCGACAGTCCCGACTATGGCAACGCCATGCTGCATCAGAGCATGAGCAAGGGCGGCATGAGCGAAATGCTGCATGTCGAACAGGTGCTCATCTCCGCGCACGGCAGCGTGGCGTTCAAGCCCGGGAGCTATCACATCATGCTGATGCAGCCGAAGAAAGACGTGAAGCCTGGCGACAAAGTGCCCATCACCCTGAAGTTCGCCGGCGGCATGACCCTGCGCGTGGACTTCGAGGTGCGCAAGGCCGATGCCACCGGCCCCGGTGGCATGACGGGCATGGACATGAAGGCCATGCCCCACAAACCTTGAGGCCAAGGCTGCCGAGGTGCAGGGTGGCTGCAGCCCGTGTGGCCGCGCGGAGCGAAACAGGGTGAACAGGCCCTGGTCACGCGGGGAAACCCCCGTTTCCTACAATGGCCGCTTTTGGTGCCGCCATGAACGCCCCCCAAGCCCCGCTGTTGAATCTCCAGGCGCAAACGCCCGTCACTGCCGTGACCGACCAGCCTGCGCGCCTGCGCGAGATTCCCTATAACTACACCTCGTTTTCCGACCGCGAAATCGTCATCCGCCTGCTCGGTGCCGAAGCCTGGGGCTGGCTCGACCAATTGCGCCAGGAGCGCCGCACCGGGCGCAGCGCGCGCATGCTCTACGAGGTGCTGGGGGACATCTGGGTCATCCAGCGCAACCCCTATCTCCAGGACGACCTGCTGCACTCGGCCAAGCGCCGCGGCGCCCTGGTCGACGCCCTGTGGCACCGCCTGCGCGAAATCGACAAGCGCCGCAGCGCGCCGGACATGAACGACCCCCAGGCGCAGGCGCGCGACGCCCTGGTGCTGCAACTGCTGGAGCGCGCCCGCGCCACCGTGGGCGCGTTCGCTGCCTGGTTCGACGAGGTCGCCGCATTACGCCGGCGGGCGCAGCGCGAATTCGCTCGCCACACCCGCAAAGACAACATCCGCTTCGACGGCCTGGCCCGCGTCTCGCACATGACCGACGCCACCGACTGGCGCGTGGAGGTGCCCTTCGTCGTGCTCTGTCCCGACACCGAAGCCGAGATGGCGCCGCTGGTGCAGGCCTGCGTGGCGCTGGGCCTGACCATCGTGCCGCGCGGCGGCGGCACCGGCTACACCGGCGGCGCGGTGCCGCTGGTGTGGAACAGCGCCGTCATCAACACCGAAAAGCTCGAGGAGCTGGGCGGGGTGGAAGTCATCGCCCTGCCCGGCGTGGCCGAGCCCGTGGCCACCATCCGCAGCGGTGCCGGCGTGGTGACGCAGCGCGTGACCGACGCTGCCGACCGCGCCGGTCTGGTGTTCGCGGTCGACCCCACCTCCGCCGACGCCTCCTGCATCGGCGGCAATATCGCCATGAACGCCGGTGGCAAGAAGGCCGTGCTGTGGGGCACCGCGATCGACAACCTCGCCTGGTGGCGCATGGTGGACCCGCAAGGCCGCTGGGTCGAAGTCACCCGCCTGGATCACAACCTCGGCAAGATTCACGACGTCGAGCTGGCGCGCTTTCAGGTGGAGACCTTCGCCGCCGACATGCGCACCCTGCTGAGCAGCCAAGTGCTGGAGATCGAAGGCGCGCGCTTTCGCAAGGCCGGTCTCGGCAAGGACGTGACCGACAAATTCCTCGCCGGACTGCCCGGCATCCAGAAGGAAGGCTGCGACGGCCTCATCACCAGCGCGCGCTGGGTGTTGCACCGCATGCCGCCGCAGGTGCGCACCTTCTGCCTGGAGTTTTTCGGCCAGGCGCGCGAGGCCATTCCCAGCATCGTCGAGATCAAGAACTTCCTCGAGAACCGCCCCGGCGGCGCCATCCTCGCCGGTTTGGAACATCTGGACGAGCGCTATCTGAGAGCCGTGGGCTATGCGCCCAAGAGCAAGCGCGGCGCCTTCCCGAAAATGGTGCTGTTCGGCGACATCGTGGGCGAGGACGAGTCCGCCGTGGCGCGCGCCACGGCCGAGGTGGTGCGCATGGCCAATGCCCGCGTCGGCGAGGGCTTCGTCGCCGTCAGTGCCGAGGCGCGCAAGAAATTCTGGCTCGACCGCAAGCGCACCGCCGCCATTGCCCGCCACACCAACGCCTTCAAGATCAACGAAGACGTGGTGATTCCACTGCCGCGCATGGGCGAGTATGTCGACGGCATCGAACGCATCAATATCGAACTCTCGCTGACCAACAAGCTCCAGCTCGCCGCCGAACTGGACCGCTTCCTGCGCGGACGCCTGCCGCTGGCGCGGAACGAGGAGCTGAGCGAAGGCGAGGCCCCCGTCGCCGCCGACGAGCTGGAAGCCGTGCGCGAACAGGCGCTGGATCTGCTCGGCGGCGTGCATGCGCGCTGGAGCTTCCTGCTGCAGGCGCTGGATGCGCCGCTGTCGCAGGCCCTGTCGCACTTCGCCGCGCTCGGGCTGGCCCCGGCCGAAACCGCGGCGATGCAGATGCTGCACCGCCAGCCGCGGGCGCAGCTGTTTCATCTGCTGCAGGACCACAGCCTGCGGGTGTCGTGGAAGGCAGACATCCGCCGGCCCCTGCACGCGCTGTTCGCCGGCGGTGCCTTCGAGCCGCTGCGCCGCGAGCTCGACGCCATCCACAAGCGCGTGCTCAAGGGCCGCGTCTGGGCGGCGCTGCACATGCACGCCGGCGACGGCAACGTGCACACCAACATCCCGGTGAACTCGGACGATTACGCCATGCTGCAAGCCGCGCAGGCTGCGGTGGCGCGCATCATGGCCCTGGCGCGCAATCTGGACGGGGTGATTTCCGGCGAGCACGGCATCGGCATCACCAAGCTGGAGTTCTTGACCGACGCCGAGATCGGCCCGTTCCGCGACTACAAGCTGCGCGTCGACCCCGAGGGCCGCTTCAACAAAGGCAAACTGCTGCACGATCCGAAGCTGCCCGCCGACCTGACCAACGCCTACACGCCGAGCTTCGGGCTCATGGGGCACGAGTCGCTGATCATGCAGCAAAGCGACATCGGCGCCATCTCCAACTCGGTGAAGGACTGCCTGCGCTGCGGCAAGTGCAAACCGGTCTGCGCCACCCATGTGCCGCGCGCCAACCTGCTGTATTCGCCGCGCAACAAGATCCTCGCCACCTCGCTGCTGGTCGAAGCCTTCCTGTACGAAGAGCAGACCCGGCGCGGCATCAGCATCCACCACTGGGAAGAGTTCGAGGACGTGGCCGACCATTGCACTGTCTGCCACAAATGCCTGTCTCCCTGCCCGGTGGACATCGACTTCGGCGACGTGTCCATGAACATGCGCAGCCTGCTGCGCAAGATGGGCAAGAAAAGCTTCAATCCCGGCAGCAGCGCCGCCATGTTCTTCCTCAACGCCACCGACCCGCGCACCATCAAGACCGTGCGCACCGGGCTCATGCAATGGGGCTTCAAGGCGCAGAACGCGGCGGTGAAGCTGCTGCGCGGCCCGGCGAAACGGCAGACCGCCGCGCCGCCCGCCACCACCGGGACATCGCCGCTGCGCGAGCAGGTCATTCACTTCATCAACAAGCCCATGCCCGGCGGCCTGCCGAAAAAAACCGCGCGTGCGTTGCTGGACATCGAGGACAAGAATTTCGTCCCCATCATCCGCAACCCGGCCACCACCACGGTGGACAGCGAAGCCGTGTTCTATTTCCCCGGCTGCGGCTCCGAGCGCCTGTTTTCGCAGGTCGGCCTGGCCACCCAGGCCATGCTGTGGCAGGTC
>DAIAZB010000017.1 GCA_027443745.1 Thiomonas sp.
TAGAGAAGTTCGCGGATGCGGCGAATCAGGAGAACCTCATGGTGCTGGTAATAACGGCGATTGCCGCGGCGCTTCATCGGCCGAAGCTGGCTGAATTCCTGTTCCCAATAGCGCAGGACATGCGACTTGACGCCGCACAACTCACTGACTTCACCGATGGTGAAGTAGCGCTTGGACGGGATGGGAGGCAAATCCGAGGAGTCGGTCATGGTGAGGACGATAAAGCGATGCGACTGCGCAAAGACATGATCGGACTATAGAGCGCGAACGGTCCGCGCAGTTTGTGCTCCACACACCAGTGTCGGCTGAAGCTCTGCGCGGGTCATCAGGCTTCGTCGCTGAGTTGGCTCTGCAGTTGCTCTTTGAATTTTTGACTGGGATGAAACGTCACCACGCGTCTTGCGTCGATGGGGATGATCTCTCCCGTGCGCGGATTGCGTCCCGGGCGTTGTGCCTTGTTGCGCAACTGGAAATTGCCAAAATTCGAAAGCTTCACATCTTGGCCGGCTGCAAGCGCGTCACGAATGAGATCGAAGAAGGCGTCGACCATGTCCTTCGACTCGCGTTTGTTCAACCCGATGCGTTCGTACAACAGTTCGGACAACTCGGCCTTGGTCAGGCTGGGTGTCTGCAGTGTGGTGACGAGTTTTTCCATGTTCGGTGGCTCCCCTGTATTCAACGTGTCGGCAGACGGGCTCAGCTTCTCAGTTTGGCATCGAGAGTCAGTTGCATGGCCTCGATCACTCCTTCACTGGCGGCATCGGCCTGCATATCGGTCAAGGTCTCCGCAGCCTGCAGCGTCAGGCGCAGCGCCACGCTTTTGAGCGTCTTGCCTTCGTCGTGCTGGGCAAGAAAGACATCGAAGATCTCTACATCCTGGACGATACCGCAACGCGCATCCGATGTGCGTGCTTCGCGCACGACTTGCAGAATCCCTGCTGCAGGAATGGCCCGACCCACGACAAAAGACAAGTCGCGTGAAACGGCAGGCGCGCGCGCCAAGGGACGAACCGTCGGCAGGGTCTGCGATTGCAGAGCCACAACGTCCAGCTCGAACACCACGGGGGCATGCGGCAACGCATACTTTTGCACCCAAAGGGGATGCAGTTCGCCGAGCATGCCGACCGCTTGGCCGTTGAGCAAAACCGCCGCGCTTCGACCCGGATGCAAGGCTGGATGCACCAAGGGCTCGACGCTCAACGAACCCGAGCCGGCGCAGAGTTGTTCGATGTCGTTTTTCACATCGAAAAAATCCACCAGGCGCTCGGCCTGCGCCCACTGCAGGGGCCAGACTGGGCCATAGGCCAATCCGCCGATACGCATGGGCTGCGCGATCCCGGCTGGTTGCCCCATATCTGCTGCTTGCGCGTCGCGCATGAATACACGTCCGAGTTCGAACAGTCGAACACGTCGCGCCTGATGGCTCAAGTTCAGGCGCAGCGCCTGGAGCAAGCTGCCGAGCAGGCTGCTGCGCATGACGCTGGCCTGCGCCGCGATGGGATTGAGCAGTTGGATGGGTCGAGAATTCCCGGCAAGATCGGTTTCCCACTCGGGTTCAGCAAAGCTGAAGTTGATGGTTTCCTGGTAAGCGCGAGCAGCGAGCAATTCGCGCAGCGTGTGCTGACTGCGCTGTCCTTGCGGAGCTGGCAGCATGCGGGCCCGAGCCAGGGGTGGGACCGTGGGAATATTGGCATAGCCATGGATGCGTGCCACCTCCTCGATGAGGTCTTCTTCAATCTCGAGATCGAAGCGGTAGCTGGGCGGGACGACGCGGAACGTGATGTCTTTGCCTGATCCTTCCTGCTCGAACGGCAAACCAAGCCGCGTGAAAATATCGGCCATGCAATCAACGCCAATCGACATGCCCATGATGCGTTCACAACGCGCCGAACGCATGCGCACGGGTTCGCGCTCGGGCAGCCGTAGGATCTGGTCGTCGAGCGGACCCGCCTGACCACCGCAGATGTCGAGGATGAGACGGGTGATGTGCTCGACGTGCTCAGTCGTCGTCGCGGCATCGACACCGCGCTCGAAGCGCATGGCGGCATCGGTGGAAAAGTTGTAGCGGCGAGCACGCCCACGGATGGCGTCAGGCCACCAGAACGCCGCTTCGACATAGACATTGCGCGTGTCCAGGCTGACCGCCGTGGCATCGCCGCCCATGATGCCGGCAAGAGACTCGATGCCGCGCGCGTCCGCAATGACACCGACTTGTGCATCCACCTCCACGGTCTGCCCATTGAGCAGCTTGAGCGACTCCCCCGCCCTGCCCCAACGCACTTCGAGGCCGCCTTGAATCTTGTCCAGATCGAATACATGTGAAGGACGGCCAAGCTCCAGCATGACGTAGTTGGAGATATCCACCAGCGCTGAAACACTGCGCTGACCGGCGCGCTCCAAGCTTTGACGCATCCAGTGGGGCGTTGCAGCCTGCGCGTTCACACCACGGATCACGCGGCCGGAAAAACGGCCGCAGAGCTCGGCTGGCTCGATACGGACCGGCAGCGTCTCGTCGAGGGTTGGGGTCACTGCAGGAAAACTGGGCTGCACCCATGCAGTGCGAGTCACCGCAGACAGCTCGCGCGCCACCCCCAACACACTGAGACAGTGGCCCAGGTTAGGCGTGAGTTTGATGTTGAAAATACAGTCGTCGAGGTCTAGCGCCTGGCGCAAATCCTGCCCGGTTTGTAGCCCTTGCGGCAACACCAGCAGGCCGGCATGATCGGAGGACAAGCCCAGTTCCTTCGCTGAACACAGCATGCCCTGAGAGGCCACGCCGCGCATGGTTGCCGCAGCAATGTGCAGCGGCATCCCATTCGCCGCAGTGGGCGGCAGCACGGCACCGAGCAGCGCACACGGGGCTTTCATGCCCAAAGCGACATTGGGCGCGCCACAGACGATGTGCAGCGGCTCGGCTTGTCCTACCTGCACTTGGCAGACACGCAGCCGGTCGGCGTTCGGATGAGGTTCAACCTTGACCACTTCGCCGACCACCACGCCGCTGAACGCGGGCGCGGCAGTCTGCATGTCTTCAACCTCCAAGCCGGCCATGGTCAAGCAGTCGGCAATCTGTACGCTGCTCAGGCTCGGATTGCAGAACTGCCGCAGCCAGGATTCGGACACTTGCATGGGTTAGGTTTTGTCTGGGGAAATGAAAAGAGGTCGGCGAGCCGATGCAGCGGCATCGGGGCCATCAAGCCGGATTGAACTGCTCGAGAAAGCGCAAGTCGCCACTGTAGAACTGGCGCAGGTCGCTCACGCCGTAACGCAACATGGTGAGGCGTTCGATGCCGGAACCGAAAGCGAAACCGATGTATTGCTCGGCATCCAGCCCGAAGTTGCGCACGACCGTGGGATGCACCTGTCCGGCACCGGAAATTTCCAGCC
>DAIAZB010000018.1 GCA_027443745.1 Thiomonas sp.
TCCGCTGCGCATTCTCGACACGAAGAATCCGCAGATGCAAGCGTTGGTGGATGCCGCGCCGCGCCTGATCGATGAACTCGGCGAAACATCCCTGGCACACTTCCATGGCGTGCAGGCCTTGCTGCGTGCAGCCGGGCAGGACTACAGCGTCAACCCGCGTTTGGTGCGAGGGCTGGACTACTACAACCTCACAGTGTTCGAGTGGATCACTGACCGTCTGGGCGCGCAGGGCACGGTGTGCGCCGGTGGACGCTATGACGGATTGATCGAGCAGATCGGCGGCAAGCCGGCGCCAGCCTGCGGCTGGGCACTGGGAGTCGAGAGGGTGCTCGATTTGTTGGAGCAGACCGGCATGCAGATTCCAGCCCCCGAGCCGCACGCCTACATCGTTCTGGCGCATGCTCCAGCCCTGGCCGTCGCGATGCAAACCGCCGAACGCCTGCGCGCAGCGGGGCTGCATGTCGTGCTGCATGCTGGCGGCGGCGGGATGAAGTCACAGATGAAAAAAGCCGATGCGAGCGCTGCGCGCCACGCGCTCATCTTCGGCGAGGAAGAGTTCGCCGCCGGGGCCGTGACGGTCAAATCCTTGCGTCAAAACCCGAGGGAAGGCAGCCAGCAGCGCCTGGTTGCGCTCCAGCCGCCGGAGGTTCTGATCGAACAGCTCGCGGCCTCCTCGCCGCCAGTCCCGGCCCCCTAGAATGGCGCGCTGCACTGAACGCCCGAATCCATGAGCTACAACCTTGAAGAACAAGACCAGATTGAAAGCCTGCGTGACTTTTGGGGCCGCTGGGGGACGCTGATTTCGTCTCTCGCGCTGGTCGTCGCCCTCGCATGGGCCGGCTATGCCGGCTGGCAATGGTGGCAGGTCCGCCAAACCACCCAGGCATCCGCCCTGTTCACCCAGGTCAGCAAGGAGCTTCAAGCCGGGGATTTGCACAAGGCGGCCCCCGCCTGGACCGATTTGCAGAACAAATTTCCCTCCAGTCCCTATACGCAAATGGGCGGTTTGAGGATGGCCAAGGCCTATGCCGATGCGGGTCAGGCGGCCAAGGCCGAAGACTTGCTGCACTGGACCTCCGAGCATGCTGAAAGCACGTCTTACCGCGCCATGGCCTTGCTCAATCTGTCGGCGCTGCAGGTTGATGCCAAGCAACTCCAGGCCGCGCTGGCCACGGTGAAGCAGTCTCCCGCGCCGGCGTTCGACGCGCTGTTCGCCACGCGCCGTGGCGACATCGAAGTGCTGCTGGGCAAGCCGCAAGAGGCACGCAAGTCCTACGAGGATGCGCTGCAGCGTCTTCCGACGGACTCCAGCTACCGCCAGCTGGTGCAAATCAAGCTGCAAAGCGTTGGGGGCCTGGCATCATGACGCGCACTCTGCTTGGTGCCCTTGCGGCATGCTCCGCCCTCTTGCTGGCGTCCTGCGCCTCCGGACCGAAGCTGCCCGACCCCACTCCACTGACCCCGGTTGCGTCCATCCTGCAGGCGAAAACGGCCTGGAAAACCCGTATCGGCCCGGTTCCGGCCACGTTCACCACCGCCGTCGCCGCTGACAGCGTGGTGGTCGCCTCGAGCGACGGTACGGTGGAACGCCTGGATGCAAGAACCGGGCGCACCCTGTGGAGCAGCAGAATTGCCGGTGGCGTCAGCGCCGGCACGGGCAGCGACGGCACGTTCACGGCCGTGGTCAATACGCACAACCAGGTTGTGTCAATCGGCCCGCAAGGGCGGGTGTTGTGGTTGTACCAACTGCCCACGAGTGTGATCACCGCGCCGGCGGTGGTGGACGGAACCATCGTCGTTCAAGGCGCCGACCAGCGTCTATGGGCATTCAATGCCGCGAATGGGCAAAAGCTCTGGACTGCGGACTCGCGCCCTCCCGCGCTGCTGTTGCAACAGGCCTCCGGCATCACCCCGCAGGGGGGCAGCCTGCTGCTGGGGACGGCGCTGGGACGGCTCGAATCCATCTCCGTGGCAACGGGCGCAATGCAGTGGCAGGCCACACTGGCGCGGCCACGCGGCATCACCGAAGTCGAGCGTGTGGTGGACAT
>DAIAZB010000019.1 GCA_027443745.1 Thiomonas sp.
GTGGCGATGGCGATGGGCAGCGCATGCCGCGCGATCAGGTCGGTCAGGACCATGTCCTCCGCACCCAGGCTGGTGGCCTGCACGATGCGCCCGGCGAATTCCTGCGCTGCCGCGCGCAGCGTGGCCAGCGCGTCCTGCACGCGCTGGCCGAAGTCGGCACTGGGCTTGGCATACAGGGCAGGCGCCGAACCGGCCGGTGCCGCGATGGCGATGGCGCGGTTCATGCGGCAACGTCCAGGGTCATGCCGGCCCGGCCGCGACTGGCATCCTGCTTGTGGTGCTCGTTCCGGCGGGGCGGACCCGAGGGGATTTTCAAAAAGAGCGGATGGGGATCGAGCACGTCACCCTGGTAGTAAACGGGCTGCGGATGCAGGCCGCGCCATGCCGGCGCGTCGTCGAACTCCGGCAACAGTCCCTCGAAAAACCGCAGCGCCCGCTGCGCGTCCTGCAGGCTCTGGCCGGAGCGCAGCAGCGCGGTGTCGAACCCGGTGCGCGCCAGCGGCAGCGCCATGTCCACCAGCACATCGCCGGTGGCGCGCAGTTCGCCGCGGTAGCCCAGGCGCGTCCGCAACAACCGCGCCTGGGAATAGGCGCGGCCATCGGTCCATTTGGGAAATTGCAGGTCGATGCTGACGAAGCGCGACAGATCGATGGCGAGGGTGCGCACGTCGACGTCGTTGGCAAGCACAAGCCCGGCGGGCTCATGCAGGGGCCAGACCGTGGCGGCCGTCTGCCATTGCTCGGGTGTGAACGGGCGATGCCCGCCTGCGCCTGCGCCCGGCGCCGGCTCTGTGGCGGCGGGGATGCCGTCTTCGGACGTGATGAATCTCATGTGCGGAATTCCTTAGGACAACGCGGGGCCGTCCCAGCTTGCCTTGACCGCCACGGGGGACGGATCGGCCAGCCGGCCTTGGGGACGCTCGCGCAAGGCCGGCTGGGCGCCAGCAGCGTTCTCATCTGCGGTGGCCGTCGGCTGCGTGGCGGTGGCCTGGGGACGTTCCGGTGCCGCGGTCGCGCGGCGCACGGCATCGGCCGCGGCCTTGAACGGCTGCGCACCGACGCGGCGGGCGAAGGCCACGAACAGCTCGCCGGGCTGGCGCTGCCGCAGATACAGGGCGACCAAAGCCTCGACCACATCCGGCACTTCCTCGGCCGCGAACGACGGACCGATGATCTTGCCGGGCAAGGCCGCGCCGCCGACCTCCGACCCATCGGCGCCGCCCACGGTGATCTGGTACCACTCGGCGCCGTCCTTGTCGACGCCGAGGATGCCGATGTGGCCGCTGTGGTGATGGCCGCAGGAATTGATGCAGCCGCTGATGTTGAGGTCGATGTCGCCGATGTCGAACAGCTCGTCGAGGTCGGTGTGGCGCTCGGTGATGGCGGCCGCGATGGGAATGGAGCGGGCATTCGCCAGGGAGCAGAAATCGCCGCCGGGGCAGGCGATCATGTCGGTCAGCAGGCCGATGTTGGGCGTGGCGAAGCCGGCTTCCCGCGCATCCTGCCACAGCGCATGCAGGGCGGCGGCGCTC
>DAIAZB010000020.1 GCA_027443745.1 Thiomonas sp.
TCTGCAGTGAACCAAGCGCGCGGCCGGGGTTCTGAGAAGGCGTTCCATCGCTCACGGAGTTGCCCCGATGTCTGGTTTTGATCGCGCGGTCGCACTGGTCGCAACTTGTCTGCTGGGTGTTTCCAGCGCCCTGGCGCAGACACCGGCGGCATCCGGCGCCATAGGCGCCACAGTCGCGGTTTGCGAGCACACCTGCCTGCGTGCTCTCAACCAGCAGATGAGCCAGCTTTACCGCGCCGAGTTGGCCCGCACCCAGGGCACCATCGGCGAGCGCAGGCTCATTCATGCGCAAAACCTCTGGCGCCGTTACACCAATGCAGATTGCATGTTCCGCCTGGGCCCGCAACGCACGGGCGGACCGGATTGGGTGACGCAGGAGGACAGTTGCCTGGCCGCGCACGTGCGACGCCGCATCACCGCCCTGAAAGGTTTTGGCGATTGCCGCCGGCATGGCGACTGTCCGGCCATCGGACCGGTGTGGGGCGGCGGCGCGCCCTGATGCCGTAGTCTCCAGGGCGCCGGCAGGACTGGCCGAACTCAGCGCTCGATACCGCCCAGGCAGAGGTATTTCATCTCGACGTATTCCTCGATGCCATGGTGCGAGCCTTCACGCCCCAGGCCCGACTGTTTGACGCCGCCGAACGGTGCCACTTCGTTGGACATCAGCCCGGTGTTGACCCCCACCATGCCGTATTCCAGCGCCTCGCCGACGCGGAAAATGCGGCCGACATCGCGACTGAAAAAATAGGCCGCCAGGCCGAATTCAGTGGCGTTGGCCGCAGCGATGGCGTCCTGCTCGGCCTTGAAGCGAAACACCGGCGCCACCGGGCCGAAGGTTTCCTCGCGCGCGCACAGCATGCTCGCGTTGGCCTCGGCCAGCACGGTCGGGGCATAGAAACGGCCGCCCGTGCCGCTGTCCAGGGTCTTGCCGCCGGTCAACACCTTCGCCCCCTTGGCCACTGCGTCGTCCACATGGCGTTGCACCTTAGCCAGCGCCTGGGCGTCGATCAGCGGGCCGACCTGCACCCCGGTGTCGAAACCGCCGCCCACCTTCATGGCCGACACTTGCCGGGCGAGCTTGCCGACGAAGGCGTCGTAGATGCCATCCTGCACGTAGAGGCGATTGGCGCACACGCAGGTCTGGCCGGCATTGCGGTATTTGCTCTGCATCGCGCCTTCCACCGCAGCGTCCACATCGGCATCGTCGAAGACGATGAAGGGCGCATTGCCGCCCAACTCCAGGCTCAGCTTCTTGATGGTGGGCGCCGATTGCGCCATGAGAATGCGCCCGACCTCGGTGGACCCGGTGAACGACAAATGCCGCACCACCGGACTGGCGCACAGCACACCGCCAATCTCGACCGAGCCCTCGGCATCGCTGGTCAGCATGTTCAGCACCCCCGGCGGCATGCCGGCGCGCAGCGCCAACTCGGCGGCGGCCAGGGCGGTGAGCGGCGTCTGCTCGGCCGGCTTGATGACCACTGGGCAACCCGCGGCCAGGGCAGGCGCCACCTTGCGGGTGATCATCGCCAGCGGGAAATTCCACGGCGTGATGGCCGCACACACGCCAACCGGCTGGCGAATGACAGCAGGCGCTTGGTGGCGTCGGGGCTGGGGATGGTTTCGCCATACACCCGCTTGGCTTCCTCGGCGAACCACTCGACGAAACTGGCGCCGTACACGACTTCGCCTTTGGCCTCGGCCAGCGGCTTGCCCTGCTCGGCGGTCATGATGTGGGCCAGGTCGTCGGCATGCTGCATCAGCAACTCGAACCAGCGGCGCATCACCGCAGCGCGCTGTTTCGCCGGTTGCGCGCGCCATGCGGGCCAGGCCCGGTCGGCGGCGGCAATCGCCGCTTCGGCTTCGGCCGCGCCCAGGCGCGGAACCCGGGCCAGCAGCCGGCCATTGGCCGGGTCGTGGACGGGCACGGT
>DAIAZB010000021.1 GCA_027443745.1 Thiomonas sp.
CTGCGCTCGCTCGGCAATATCGGCAACAACGTCGAGCTGGGGCAGTTCACCCAGGCCATGTACGACGCCCGCGAACTGGCGATGGAGCGCATGCAGCACGAGGCTGCGGCGGCGCAGGCCGATGGCGTCACCGGGGTGCAACTGCACGAAGGCTCGCACAACTGGCAACCGCATGTCATCGAGTTCTTCGCCATCGGCACCGCGGTCAAGGCGATGGACAAAGCCGATGCGCTGGTGGATGCGCTCAACCCGCAACTCGTCATTCCGGTCAACGACTGACATATCACTTCAATCGCTCAGGAGACATCACCATGTCCATGTTCAAACACGCCGCCGAAATTCTGGAAGCCAGGGTCAACACCTTTCTCAACCGTGCCGACGATCCATCGCAGACCCTGGACCTGTCTTACGAAAAAATGATCACCAGCCTGCAAGACACCAAACGCCACCTGGCCGACGTGATCACCGAGCGCATCGCGCTGGAAAACCAGATGGCCGCGGCCAAGCGCGACAGCGACAAGGCCGAGGCCGACGCGCGCATGGCGCTGCAGGCCCAGCGCGAAGATCTGGCGCGGGCCGCGCTCGCGGAAAAGCAGGCCGCGCAGCAAAAAGTCGACAGCCTGCAGCAGGCACATGACAGCATTGCGACCCAGGCCGACAAGCTCACCCTCTACGAGGCCAAGCTGCAAGACCGCATCGAGCAGTTCCGCACGCAAAAAGAGGTGATGAAAACGCAGATGACCGCCGCCGCCGCCGAGGTGGGCGTGTCCGAATCGCTCTCGGGTCTGGGCACTGGCCTGGCCGACGCGGGTGATGCCATGCGCCGCGCGCAGGACAAGACGGCCCAGATGCAAGCCAAGGCCGAGGCGATGGAGGGCATGACGGAGGCCGGCATTCTGAGCGACCCGCTGGACGCGCGCACCAGCACCGAAAAGGAACTCGACAAGCTGCGCACCACCACCGGCGTGGACGCTGACCTGGCAAGGCTCAAGGCCGAGTTGGCAGCGCCGAAGTAGGTGGTGTCCGCCAGGGGCAGGATCGGCGCGCATGTCGATACGCTGCTCGCCGTTGACGCCGGCTCGGTGATCGTCGCGTTGGGCCTGCCGACGTCGCGCCGGGCCTTGCAGCGCGGGGCGAGTCGCTCATCACCGTCGTGAATGCGGCCTGTTCGGCCCCGGCTCGATCAAGAGGCCAAGGTCGGCTGTCCCCACCAGTAGCCTTGCCCCCAGTCCACCCCGATATCGCGCATGAGATCATGGGTTTGCCGGGATTCGATGCCTTCGGCGATGGTCAGAATCTCCAGCTTCTCAGCCATGGCCTGAATGGATTCCACCATGGCCCTGGCTTTGGAATTCATGGTGGCGCGTTGCACCAGTTCCATTTCGATCTTCAGGTACTTCACCGGAAGATCGAGCAGGTAGAGAAACGAGGAATAACCACTGCCGAAATCATCCACGGCCAACTCGAACCCAAAGTCCAGCAAGGGCTGGAGCAGCGCCAAGGTTTCCTGGGGGGGACCGAGAATCTGGCGTTCGGTGACCTCGATGATGACATGGCTGCCACTGAGCGATTTCGTCCCGCAAGCGGTCCGGTGTTCCTGCGCTGCGTGTAAAAGCGACTCGATGCAATCGGCCCGTGACAAAAAATCTGCGGAACAGTTGATGAGATGTTTGCGCGGATTGGCCTCATCGGCCAGATGGGCGTTGAAACAGTGCTGCAGTGCCTGGTGCGAGACGGTGGCATCGATGCGGTGTTCGAGTCGCAGGCTGTGGGCCGCTCGAATGAACGCACGCGCCGGAATCACCTCACCATCGGGCGTGAGCATGCGCGCCAGGGCCTCATGGCCCATGATTTGGCCAGACTGCAAATGCATCAGCGATTGATACGCCACACGGATCCTGTTGGCATTGAGAGCGCTTTGAATTTCGGCTCCTTGCGACAAGATGTGGCTCTCGGCCCCGATAAACCCCTTGACTTTGTTGCGACCGCTGCGTTTGGCGTCATACAGCAAGGAATCCAGTCGGGCGATGAGGCGCTCTGGCGTGCATGCCGATCCAGACCAGGTGACGATCCCGAAGCTGGCTGTGACATGGATGATGTGCTGGCCATGCTGCAGGCGCATGGTGGCGATGGCCTCGCGCAGACGCTGTGCTGTTTGATGGAGGGCATCCAGGGTTTGTCGCGGCAGCAGGATGAGAAATTCTTCTCCGCCCCAGCGCGCGACGACATCATCCTGACGCCCCTGTTCGCGCAGGAGGTCGGCGACACGGCGCAGCACGGCATCGCCAGCCGGATGGCCGTAGGAGTCATTGATGAGCTTGAACCGGTCGAGATCCAGCAAGATCAGGCCGAAACCTTCTCCGCTGGATTGCGTGCGGGCGAACGCCGCGCTGAGGGACTGTTCCATGCCGCGACGGTTGAGCAGGCTTGTCAGGGGGTCGGTGGTTGCGTGGCGTTCGAGCTGCGCGTGCAGCTGGGATTGATGCAGCGCGACTTCACCGAGTTGCACAAAAGCCTGAAATGGCGCCAGACCGATGCGCTCGAAATAGTCGTCCGCGTCGGCATAAAACACCACCACGCCATATTGGCCGGATTGCCGCAGATGCAAGGGCAGCGCCATGGCTTGCCGAAACCCGAATCGTGCAGCCGCCTCATGCCAGGCCGTCGGCGCAGCGAGCGGGTCGGGAGGCACCTGGATCCAACTCGTCGTCTGCTGTAGCAGGGCTTGAAAAACGGGCTCTTGGACCGTCGAGCAGCCGCGGTGAATCCGCAGCCCTTGCGCATAGGCCAGCGCCGGGCCCGCCATGATCTGGGGCTCGATGCTGGTGACGTCTTGCTCGCCGAGCCAGATCCAAGCCAGGCGAATCGGCGGGCAGGCGCCGACGAGATCCTGGCAAAGCCGCTGCAACACGCGACAAGGGTCGTGGGTCTGCTCCAGGCGCGTCGAGAACTTCACCAGGACTTGCAGCAAAGCCTCGCGTTCTTGTAAGTCCGCAAAGATCCGCGGCGTAAGCCATGTTGGTTTGTGCAGCGGGTCGACTTCGTGAGTCTGGGGGTGCGCAGGCGGCGACTCATGACGCATGGCGGCAACTGGGATTTCGGCGACTTTCCGACAACAAGAAATCGCCATGCTCAGTTCACCCCGGCTCGATGCTCGTCCAGCAAGGCGTAGGCGCGTCGCTGGAAGACATCAGCCTGCGGGCCGTCGACGAACAGGCGGACGAATTTGGCGGAGGCATCGATCGCGGCTTTCAGGGACGCAGGATCGTCCTGGGCAAGCTCGAATTTCTGCAGCAGCTTGGCCTGGGCGCCGAACATCTGCCGAACCAGCGCGATGAGCAGCGGCTTGCAGTCCGAGGCCTGCACGCCGGCCCATTCCAGTGGGGGCTCCGCGGGCTGGGCCACGGCCTGGAGAAAACCTTCGTCCAGCAGCATCGACAAACCGGCTTGGCTGCGCAGGGGATCGGTGCTGGCGGACGAAAGATCGCGGGCCGTTCGCTGGCCATCGGCCAAGATCAGCAGGCTGCGAATGGAGAGCGGGAGGCGGTGGGCACGAGACACCACCTCATCACGTCCCTTGGGTGTCTTCTCCAGTATCCAATGGGGTTGCAACAGGGAGCTCATGGTTGAATCACCCAGGCTCAAGCCAGTTCCTCGATGATGCGAAACAGCAACCGCACCGTGATGGCAACGTAGATGGCACCGAACAAAAAGATGATGGCGACGAACAAGCGAATGGCATTGGCTGGCAGGCTCCCGAAGAACGGCGTTGCCAGGTAACCGAGCGCGAACAGGCCGACCAGCATCGTGAGTGTCTTCCAAGTCTTGCCGACGACGCCGCCGGGAACTTTGCTGCGCAACATCACGATTTCAGCAAAGCCATAGATCATGATGGCGATGCCCAAGGCATCGATGAGAAACGGGGTATCGATCTGAACATTCATGACATTCTCTCAGAGTAGAAATTGCGAAATATCAATGTTTAGGGCTTGATCAGTCATCAAGTTGTCAGGATTGTTTTGTATCGGCCGGATATATACGATAGGTATTGACCCGAGCACCGTGAATCTTTCGGGTTATGCGTGATATTTTTCACAAATCACGATTCAATGGCGTTTGCACTGTGTCGTGGGGCCAGTCGCGCTCCTAGACTTCTAGACGAAGCTGCATGGGACATGGCAATTGCTGTCACAGTCCGACACAACACAGCAGCCCTAAATCGAATCCTCTCCCCCATTTGGAAACCCTTCCGCCCGCCCTGGCCCAAGCCATCGATCCCGACGGATCTCAAACCGAGCGAACCGACTGGCTGCGCTTACACAGCTTGCTCACCCTGGGTTATGCACTCTGCATGATCTTGACCCTGGTCTTGTTCGGCGTTTACGCCGCATTGCACTGGCAGGCGCAACGGCGCAGCCTGAATAACCGGCTGGCGTTCAATGCCCAACTTCTGGCCAGTGCCACGCAGGGCCGGCTGGGCCAATACACGGTGCTGGCGGACGCCCTGGCTGCGAGCTTGCGGCGCCATCCGCAGTTGTTGCTCAATCCGGCGGCGCTCGAACACCGCCTCGTGCAGGCGAGGGCCTGGATGGCGGGCACAGCCATTCTTCGCGTGGTCGATGCGCAGGGCGTGATCCTGGGCGCCACGGCGGCGCTGGGCCCGGCATTCGAGTTGCGCAACACGCCGCAAATCTGGGTGAGCCTGTTGCAGGCGCGTAGTCTGGGCCGTCCGGTGGTGGGGCCGCTGGTGCGAGTGCCGGCCTTGGGTACATGGGTTTTGCCGCAAATCCATTTCTATCCGGCCCAGGGCCGGACACCGGCGTTCTGGATCGGTGTCGGCATCGACCGCCAGGCCTTCAACCAATTCTGGAGCGGGTTGATGTCCCGGCAAATGGGTTCAAACCGCCTGCGTCAGTCTGAGGCTTTCATCCTGGTGCGGCAAGACGGCTATGTGCTGGCACGCTGGCCAGACGTTCCCGCGACACAGTTCGCCGCCTTTTACACCCGTCCGCAGACCGGCATCCTGGTGCGTTCTCTGCAGGCGAACGAGAGTTTGTCGGGAGCAGATTTTCATGGAGTGGTGCATTCCATCAACCAGGAGCGCCGCGGCTACTGGACGCGTCTGGGGCCAGGCGCGCCGGATCTGGCGGTCTCGGTGTCCCTGCCGGCCACCCTGTTGTGGGCGGATTACTGGCGGACCCTGGCCCCTACGGCGGCGGCCGCCTTGTTGATCCTGGCCATGCTGACCCTGGCCTATGTGCTGCAGCAGCAGCGCATGCGCACGGAGGCCCAAGCCATCCATGCCCGCCACGAGGCGCTGCTGTCGTACAACGGTCAGTTGCGGCAACTGGCCGACAAGGACTATCTCACGGCCCTGCCCAACCGCCGCTACCTGATGGCCCAGCTGGGCAGACTGTGCGATTCCGGGCAGAGGGAAGCCGGGCTGCGTTTCGCCGTTGCCATTCTGGATCTGGACGACTTCAAGCGCGTGAATGACACCCGAGGACACTCCGAGGGAGACAAGTTCCTCAAAGTCTTGTCACGCAGGCTGCAACAGGCGTTGCGTGAAGGCGATGTGATCGTGCGTTTGGGTGGCGACGAGTTTGCGGTCCTGCTGCAGGGTCTCACCCACCGAGGCGATGCCATGTCGGCCTGCCAGCGCCTGGTGGACTGCGCCCGTGCGCTGGTGGAACTCAACCCGCAAGATGCCGTGCAGGTGACTGCCAGCCTGGGCCTGGCGCTGCATCCGGAAGACGGCACCGAGCCCGAGGCCCTGTTGCGCCACGCCGATCAGGCCATGTATGCGGCCAAACTGGCCGGCAAGAATCTGGTGCAGCGCTTCGCACCGCGGATGGAAGAGGCTGCCCACGCCCAGCAAGGCGCCTTCGATCTTCTGCGGCAGGCCTTGGCCGAGCATTGGCTGCGCCTGCACTACCAGCCCGTGTTGGGCATCAGCGGTCGCGACGTTGGCCTTGTGATCGGCGTGGAGGCGCTGCTGCGCATCCGCCACCCGCAGCAAGGAATGCTGACGGCACAATCGTTCATCAGTGCGTTGGACGCGCCGCATCTGGCACGGCCGGTGGGGCGCTGGGTGTTGCAACAGGCCCTGGGCCAGGCTCAATTGTGGAATGCGCAGGGGCTGGA
>DAIAZB010000022.1 GCA_027443745.1 Thiomonas sp.
GCATTGCACCTGTTCAACCATCCCGGCCGCCTGCTCACGCGCACCCACCTGGCCAACACCGTGTGGGGCCTGCCGCCGGACGCCGACACCCGCACCATCGACGTCCACATCAGCAACTTGCGCCGCAAACTCGAACTGAACCCGTCCTCGGGCTGGCGTCTGGTGTCCATCTACCGCCAGGGCTACCGCTTGGAGCGCCTTGCCGCGTCTGCGCCCCCCACGTAAGCTCTGCGCTTGTCCTTCGCACCACGCCACCTGCGGCCCCATCGCTTGGGTCGGGCCGCCCCCATCCCCACCTCGATGAACGTTCAGCGCCGCTCCCCGCTCCGCGTGTCCATGGTCCTGCGGCACCAAGTTCCAGCCCTCGTCCTGGGCATCGCATTGCCGGTCGCGGCGCTGGCACAAGGCACACGGCCGGAACGGGCTCCGGGGCCGACGCAAACCGGCGTCGCAGTCGCAGTGTCGACCGGGCCCACATTGCGTTATGTCACCAGGCCGGGCGATACGCTGATCGGCCTCGGTCAGCGCCTGCTCATCAGCCCCTCGGCCTGGCCTGGCGTGCAGCGCCTCAACCATGTTGCCGATCCACGCCGCATGCAGCCGGGAACGACGCTGCGCATCCCGGTCGCGCTGCTGCGCGCCAGCCCCGACACCGCCACTGCGCAGGTCGTGGACGGCACGGTGCAATGGCGCTTGGCAGCGGGTGCGTCCACAAGTCCTGCGTCTGCGACGTCCGCAACCAGCCCATCGCGCCCACCGGACAGCGCAAGCGACTGGCAAACGCTGCGCTCCGGCCAAAGCCTGCCCAGCGGCGCGCAAGTTCGTGTTCTGGGCCGGGGCACGGCCTTGCTGCTGCTGGCCAACGGCACGCGCGTCCAGCTTTTGCCCGACAGCCTGCTCGACCTCGACAGCCTGCGCAGCTATGCCCAGGGGACGATGCACGACAGCCGCCTCGGGTTGCAGCACGGCCAGGCCCGCATCCTCGACAACCCCAAACGCGAGCCCAATCAGAATTTACGCATCATCACCCCCGGGGCGCAGGCCGTGGTCCGGGGCACCGAGTTTCGCGTCGATTATGGTGACGGCGTCACGCGCCAGACCACACTGGAAGGGGCCGTCGAACTGTCCGCCGGCGGAGCCCAGGTGGCCGTGAACCAGGGCTACGGCAGCCTGAGCGCCAACGGCCAGCCGCCCATGCCGCCGGTGCAATTGCTGCCGAAACCCGACCTCTCCGACCTCGTCGCGCGCGTCGAGCGCCTGCCGTTGCGCCTGCGCTGGGCGGCACAGCCTGGGGCGCGGTCCTGGCTGGCCCAGGTGACGCCAGCCGACGCGCCCCTGCGCATCCTGGCCCGCAGCACCGTCACCGCGCCCGCGTTGACACTCGCGGATTTGCCCGATGGCCACTACCTGCTGCGCGTCAGCGCGCTCGACGCCCAGCAACTGCAGGGCTATGGCGCCGAGCGTGGCTTCGAGGTCGCTGCTCGCCCCTTCGCGCCACTGCTGCAATCGCCTGGCCGCCAGGCCGTGGTGCGTCTGGCCCGGCCCGCCTTCGACTGGAGCGAGGTGCAGGGCTCCGCCCGCTACGCGCTGCAGGTTTGC
>DAIAZB010000023.1 GCA_027443745.1 Thiomonas sp.
ACAACCCGGCCGCCTACAAGTACACCAGCTTCTGCGTGAAGTACCGCACCTGGGCCAAGACGCTCAAGCGCTCGATGCGCCAGGTCCACGTTGCCGGCGAGAAGCTGTTCGTCGACTACGCCGGGCAGACGGTGCCGATCACGCAGGCGGCCAGCGGCGAGATCAGCCAGGCGCAGATCTTCGTGGCCACGCTGGGGGCGTCGAACTACACGTTCGCGTGCGCCACCGCGCGCCAGACCACCATCGACTGGGTCGGCGCGCAGGTGCGCGCGCTGGAGTTCTTCGGCGGCGCCCCGCGCCTGATCGTGCCCGACCAGACCCGCGCGCTGATCCGCAGCCCCGATCGTTACGACCCCCAGCCCAACCGCATCTACGAGGAGCTCGCCCACCACTACGGCTGCGCGAACCTGGCTGCGCGCCCGGCGCATCCCCGCGACAAGCCCAAGGTCGAGGGCTCGGTGCTGCTGGTCGAGCGCTGGATCCTGGCGCGGCTGCGCCACCAGTGCTTCTTCACCCTCGCGGCGCTGAACCTGGCGATCGCCGAGCTGCTGACAGAGATGAACGCGCGGCCGTTCAAGAAGCTCGACGGTTCCCGCCGCACGTGGTTCGAGACGATCGATCGGCCGGCGCTGATGCCGTTGCCGGCGCAGCCGTACGAGCTGGCACAGTTCAAGCCCTGTCGGGTCAACATCGACTACCACGTCGACATCGACGGGCATTACTACAGCGTGCCGCACGCGCTGGTGCGCAAGGCAGTCGAGGCGCGCATCACGGACACCACCGTCGAAATCCTGCACGCGGGGCAGCGCGTCGCCAGCCATGCGCGCTCGGATGCGCGCGGGCGCCACACCACGGTCCCCGAGCACATGCCGGCCGTGCATCGCGCCCATCGGGAATGGACACCCGGACGCTTCCTTCGCTGGGCCGCGGACATCGGGCCGGCCACCTGCCAACTGGTCGAGCATCTGCTGACGAACCGGCCGCATCCGGAAATGGGCTATCGCAGTTGCCTGGGCCTGCTGTCACTGGCGCGCCACTACGGCCACCCCCGCCTGGAAGCGGCGTGCACCCGCGCCCTGGCGATCGGGTCACGCACACGCAAGTCGGTGCTGTCGATCCTGCAGGGCGGGCTGGATCAGCAGCCCTTGCCGACGGTCGTGGCGCAGACCGACTGGATCAGTCCGGACCACGACAACCTGCGCGGCCCGGCGTACTACCTCGAACCATCCACCACCCACTGAAAGGACACCAGCATGTTGACCCATCCCACCCTCGACCAGTTACGCGTGCTCAAGCTGGACGGCATGGCGCGTGCCCTGGAAGAACAGCGTCTGTTGCCGGCCTGCCAGGATCTCGCGTTTGAAGATCGACTCGGCTTGCTGGTGGATCGCGAACGCAGCTGGCGTGATGGCCGGCGGCTGGAGCGTCTGCTGCGATCGGCCAAGCTCAAGCACGCCGAGGCCTGTCTCGAAGACGTCAGTTACAGCGGCGGCCGCGGCATCGACAAGCGCCTGGTCGCGAACCTGTCCGGCGGCGACTGGATCCGGCAAGGGCAGAGCATCCTGCTCACCGGCCCGACCGGCGTCGGCAAGACGTGGCTCGCCTGCGCGCTCGGGCAACAGGCCTGTCGCCAAGGCTTCCCGGTGCTCTATCAGCGCGTGCCGCGCCTGACCGAGACGTTGCGCATCGCGCATGCCGATGGCAGCTTCGGCCGTTTGCTCACCCAGCTCGCGCGTGTCGACGTGCTGATCCTGGACGACTGGGGCATGACTCCACTCGATCAGGCGGCACGACACGATCTGCTCGAAGTCATCGACGACCGCAGCACCAGCAAATCCACCCTCATCACCAGCCAGCTGCCGATCGATCACTGGCATGCCTGGCTCAATGACCCGACCGTCGCCGATGCCATCCTCGATCGTCTCGTGCACCGCTCCCACCGCATCAGCCTGAAGGGCGAATCACTGCGGCGAAAACCGCTCGACAAGGACAGACCCCACGACCCATCGTGACCGAAACCGTTACAATTTATGCAGCGCACAACGACTGGCAGCGACCGGTCACGATCAACCGAAACGAGCGGTCACGATCACCGAAATACGCACGAAGAAGCGTATGACGCCGAGGCGTGGCTGAAACACCCGATGGTGCAGCGCCCGGCCGGCAAACACGCCGTGAGGGTCGCCGCCATGGCATGACACGACCCCACATCCTTTCACGTCAGCGCGAAGCGGTAGACAACAGGTCAGACCGACCCGGAGAGAACCTGGCAAAACGGCAGGACGTCAATAAGGTGTTTCGGCTGATCCCTGGACACTGACGATACCGACGAGTGAATGAGGTCTCCGGGTGCGGTTTATACCTTGGTCCGCGCCAGCATCAGCGGCGCAACAAGACCGTTTATGACCGAAGGAAATCCCTTTGCGGGACGGAAATGCAGTCTGACAACCGTTGCATCACCGCACCGCACTGACACGCACGACGCAGCAAAGAGGACAACACGACGATCAGCGAAAGCCTGAAAGCTCAAGGCAAGAGCATCAAGCGGGCAGTATTGACGGGAAGTCTCTTACGGACCCGTTTGGAGCATGCCGGATGACTTCTCGCCCGCTGGGGCTGTTCGATCAGGAGATCCGGCAGCGCAAGCTGCAGGCGCTGGGCGATCCACTGGTGTCACCCGGGCCCAGCAAGCCGCGCGCGAATTTCATCCGGACGCACTCCTCCGCCATCATGATGGGGCTTCTCTGAAGTGTCCGTGGTAGCGGGGTAGAACCCACCCGATACTCAAGGGCTTTCATACAGTCAGACTTAGTCCGATCATGCGGATGCAGCGCCACTGCTCCGCGGCAGGATGCAACATCAGCGTTGCCTCGCCTCCGGAACAGTGTCCGACAAGCGGAGCAGGTCCTGCAGCGAGCGCACCCCGAATTTGGCCATGATTGATGTCATCTGGGTCCGCAGCGTTCGCAGTGAAGTCGCGCGAAGTTCAACAATCTCCTTGACCGATCGCCCGTTGAAGAACTGCACCGCGATCTGGGCCTCTGCTGCGGTCAGGCCCACACGATTCCGCAGGTAGTTTTTGTCCTTGTCCGCACGGACGAAAAGCTTGAAGGTTGCAAGGATCGACCCTTCGGGCTGGTCGCCGAACCGGAAGTCGCGTGACTCGGTAGGATCTCCGGGTGACTGCGCCATCCTCAGATCTCTGCCGAAGCCAAGCCATGGAGCATCGGGCATGGGGACCAGCTTGAGCTCGATCGTGCGCAAGCCTTCGGGGAAGTTCAGATTTATGCGCGTCGCCGAGCCGACGCGCGTATGGATGGCGTTGGACAGTTCGACATCGAGCCTTGCACGGTCGTCGCCTCGTAGCGCGAAGCGGCCGGCCTGACGCTCTTGCACTAGTAGGCTCATGGCCGCCGCATTGCCAAGAACCAAGCGCTTCTTCTGATCGAACACGGCCATTCCGTCACGAGCGCTATCCAGTGCATTGGACAGCGCCTGACGCTCGCCCCGCAGGCGCGAGAACTGGAGCGCCAAATTCATCCAGTTGATCAGGTGCCGCGTCAGCGTATTGAAAGAGCGCACGATCTTGCCTTCGAAGGGTTCCCTCCCCACGAAATGATTGAATGCGAAATGCGCACGGAAGTGCGGCAGATCCATGAGTCTTGTCGCGATGACATAGCGCCGGCCATTGGGGATCAGGAAGTCCTGGAACACTTCGTTATCCCTGACAAAAGCGTCATCGAGGTGGTGATGGCATATGAACGTCTCGCCATTCGACATCGTGTTCAACACCTTGATACGAGGGTCGATTGCACGGTAGTAGCCGACGTACTGCTTGACGATGCTGTCAATTTCATCGCTCGAGGTGAACGCTATATCCACGGCGTTTGAGCAAGACTTCGCAATATCGAGCCACACGTGATCTATATCGTAGATTCGCTCGAGTTCGCGCAGCGCGTGACCGATTCGCACGGGCGTCGGGTTCGCGGCGATCGCATAGAAATCCACCAGCCAGTCATGTGTCGAGCGCATCGTCCATTCTCCGACGCTGAGTCCAGCAGACCCGGTCCGGGAAGCGCCTTGTGAGCGCATTTTCCAGTGGACAAAGACTGCACAGTGGTTAGGAACCTTGATCCTACCCCTGTTTTGCGGACACCCGGATAAGCGACTCACAATCGTGATCCGAGGTGAGGAAGATGACCAAGAAAGCAGTGGTGGTGGGGAAGGAGCGCAAGCGGTACAGCGAGGAGTTCAAGCAGCAGGCGCTGCTG
>DAIAZB010000024.1 GCA_027443745.1 Thiomonas sp.
AATATCGCAGCGGGCAGGCTTGCAAAGCTCGGCAGAAGCCGCCGAGGCTGCCTTTTACGAGGCCCTGCAACTGGCTGATGTGGATGCGCTGATGCGGGTCTGGGCCGATGAGGACGATGTGATCTGCGTGCATCCCGGCGGCCCGCGCCTTGTCGGCCCGGCTGCCATTCGCGCCAGTTTCGAGCAACTCTTCGCGGCCGGCCCCTTGCGCATCACCCCGGAGCGGGCGCTGCGCACCGTCACCCTGGGTGGCGCCGTGCACAACGTGGTCGAGCGCGTTCTGGTGCAGCGCGATCCGGGCGAGCAGCGGTTCGCTTTCGTGCTCGCCACCAATGTCTACATCAAGACGCCAGACGGCTGGCGCCTGGTGTTGCACCACGCCAGCCCTGCGACGGCACAAGAAGCCGTCGAGGTCATGGCGACTTCGGAGCGTCTGCATTGAAGCGTGCTCGGGGCTCGATGGCCGACGCCGTCATGTCCGCCGCCGCCCCAGGCACGACGGATGCGTTCACGCGGCCGCGACCGGCCATCTATGCCGCACCACGCTGGCTCCCTGGGGGCCAGGCACAAACCATCTGGCCAGCGCTGTTTTCACGCACGATGCGAGATGCCACCGTTGCCCGAGGTTTTTTCGCTTCGATCGGGCGGCGGCTGCCAGGCAAAGGCCTCGGGGCAGCGCGCATCCCGGCGCTGACCTGGATGCGCGAACGCTGGGATACGCCCGACGGCGACTTCATCGACGTCGATCACATCGATCCCGTTGCAATGGCTGTGCGCGCCGCTGGCGCAGCACCATCACTCGCACCGCTGCTGGTGCTGTTTCATGGCCTGGAAGGTTCCTCGCGCAGCCACTACGCACAGGCCACTGCACACGCCTGCCGGCGAGCAGGCTGGGGTTTGGCCGTGCCACATTTCCGCGGTTGTTCCGGCGAACTCAACCACGCCCCACGTGCCTACCACTCGGGTGACTGGCAGGAGATCGACTGGATTCTGCGGCGTTTTCGCAGCGCGCATGCCGGTCCCCTCTACGCTGCCGGCATCTCGCTCGGCGGCAACGCCTTGTTGCGCTGGGCTGAGGAGGCGGGCACGCAGGCAGCCGCAGTCGTTCAGGCCTTGGCCAGCGTCAGCGCCCCGCTGGACTTGGCAGCGGGTGGCGCGGCCATTTCCCGCGGCTTCAACCGCAGGGTGTACACACCCATGTTCCTGCGCACACTCAAGCCCAAGGCGCTGGCCATGATCCGCCGGCATCCGGGCCTTGCCGATGCGCAGGCCATTGCTGCAGCACGCGATCTGTACGACTTCGACAACGCGTTCACCGCGCCGGTGCATGGCTTTCGCGATGCCGACGACTACTGGCGCCGTGCCTCCAGCAAACCCCATCTGGCCAGCATTCGCCTGCCGGCCTTGGTCATCAACGCCCGCAACGATCCCTTCCTGCCAGCGGCTGCCTTGCCTGCAGCAGGCGAGATTGCTCCTGGTGTTTGGCTGGAGCAACCCGAACAAGGCGGCCATGTCGGTTTTGCCCA
>DAIAZB010000025.1 GCA_027443745.1 Thiomonas sp.
CTGGCACGGCCCGAAACGGTGAAGAACCCGTTCTTCTACCTGGCGCCAGACTGGGCGCTGTGGCCGCTGGTCATCCTGGCGGCCATGGCCACGGTCATTGCCTCGCAAGCAGTGATCTCCGGCGCCTATTCCATGACCACCCAGGCCATCAAGCTCGGTTATCTGCCGCGCATGAAAGTGCTGTTCACCAACGCGAGCAACCAGGGACAGATCTATGTGCCCTTCATCAACTGGATGATGCTCATCTTCGTGGTGATTCTGGTGCTGACCTTCCGCAGTTCCGACAACCTGGCGGCCGCCTATGGCATCGCCGTGAACATCACCATGCTCACCACCACCGTGTTCCTGTGGATGGTGGCGCCCAAGCGCTGGGGGTGGAGTCCACGGCGCACCAATCTCGTGTTCGTTCCGCTGGCGCTGGTGGAATTGCTGTTCCTGGTTTCCAACTCGCTGAAAATCGATCATGGTGGCTGGTTCCCGCTGGTGTTCGGCGCGTCGGTGTACATCATGCTGTCCACCTGGAAGCGCGGCCGCACCTTGCTCAAGCGGCAGTTGCAGGAACATGCGCTCAACCTGAAGGATTTCGTCCACAGCCTGTCCACCTACCCACCCACGCGGGTGGAAGGCACCGCCATCTATCTCACGCCTGACGCGAACACCGTGCCGCATGCACTGCTGCACAACCTCAAGCACAACAAGGTGTTGCACGAGCGCGTGTTCTTCCTGTCGGCGCAATCCGCCGATGTGCCGCATGTGCCGCCCAAGCAGGCCATTCTGCTCACGCCGATGGAGGAAGGCATCTACCTGCTGCATGTGGACTTCGGCTTCAAGGATGAGCCCGACATTCAGCGCCTGTTGAAAGACTGCGAGTTCCTGTTCGGGCTGGAATTCCATTTGATGGAAACCTCGTTCTTCCTCGCTCGCCAGACCATCGTGCCATCGAAGATTCCGGGCATGGTGCTGTGGCGCGAAGTGCTGTTCTCGTGGATGAGCCGCAACGCGCAGGAAGCTTCCGACTATTTCCGCATCCCACCCAACCGCGTGGTGGAGCTGGGCACGCAAATCGAGATCTAGAGCGGCCCTGCGCCGATGTTTTGGCGAAAGTGTGCAAAAGTTCACACCGGGGTCCTTCAGCCACGGCCATCCGACTTGCTTGGCGGTCCCGGTCTGGCATGATTGGTGCATGGCCTTGCATGGGTTCTGTGTTTGCCGAGGAGGTGCATCATGATTGCCGTGGCTGCCTACAAGTCGGTTTATGCCGTGGATGAGGTCGAGCGCAAGCTCAAAGGCCTGCCGCCGGAGGCGCATGAACAATTGCGCCACACGTATGCGCGCATGATCGAGGCTGGCGGCCAGCGTCTGGCCATCAAGCCGGCCGAACTGCCCGATCGGGATACGTTGCAGCACGAACTGCCCAACTTCACCGAGCCGCTGGAAGACATCCGTCGTTCCGTTGCGCTCGCAGCCGACAGCCGCGATGCCATCGAGGTCACGCCCATGCTGCTGCTGGGCGAGCCCGGTATCGGCAAAACCCATTTCGCCCGCCGCGTCGCCCAGTTGCTGGGCACCACCTGGGCGCTCGCCCCGATGAATGCACTGACCGCAGGGTGGATTCTGTCGGGCTCGTCGTCGCAGTGGAAAGGCGCCCGCCCCGGCAAGGTCTTCGAGACCCTGGTGCAAGGCGAATTCGCCAATCCGGTGGTGGTCATCGACGAAATCGACAAGGCCGCCGGCGGGGCGCAATACGACCCCCTCGGCGCCCTCTACAGTCTGCTGGAATTCGACACGGCGCAGCACTTCACCGACGAGTTCGCCGAAGTGGCGATTGACTGCAGCGCCGTGGTCTGGGTGGCCACCGCCAACGACGCCGCTGGCATTCCCGAGCCCCTGCTCAACCG
>DAIAZB010000026.1 GCA_027443745.1 Thiomonas sp.
AGAGTCGATGCCGCGCAGGCGACGCACTCTCGCGTGTGACCGCCGCGCAAGGTCCATGACCCCCGCCTTGGCTGCGTCCACCAAGGGATGCTGACCCACATCGCCAGGCCGCAAACCCAATTGCCGCAGCTTGTGGTTGAGGTGGTGGGCGAGAGTCTGCTGGTCGGACCAGCGGGTGCGGAAGGTCAAGGCCAGGGAAATCGAAAGTTCTGGCCCGGTATGCACCCTGTGTGGCGCGATGAACGGGTGATGGATGCCCATGGCGGGGGTGAGCTCGAAACGCATGGCCTTGGGCTCAAGCTGCAGCCAGCGCTCGGCCGATGCTCGGCCGAGCGCCAGCAAATCCATGTACTCGTCACTGGTGATGTTTCGTCCCAGCATTCCTCGCCTCAGCCTGAAGTTGGCGCTTTAGAACCCGCTGTCTGTGTCGGGCTTTGACGGATCTTGCAACTCTAGGACGCTGTGCAACGCATCGCGCCCCCGGGATTCGGGGATCGGAAAAGTGACACCTGTATCAGGACATGTCGATCGCATGGGCCTGAGGCCCGATCAGCATGCGTTCCACATAACGCGCGATCAGGTCCACCTCCAGGTTCACAGTGCCGCCAGGTTTGAGACTGCGCAGATTGGTGTGTTGCAGGGTGTGGGGGATGAGGTTGATGTGCACACTGGCCGAACCACCCGCGGCGTCGACCACGCGATTCACCGTCAGGCTCACGCCGTTGACGGTGATCGAGCCCTTGTAGGCGAAAAAACGGGCGAGCTCACTGGGTACCCGCAGCG
The DNA here is from genome assembly GCA_027443745.1 of Thiomonas sp. Next base: position 784 of record DAIAZB010000026.1, read on the forward strand.
CCAGATGCCAGGATTCACCCGCCGGCTCGAAGCGCTCGACCTGCCCGATACCATCCACATGGCCGGTGACCAGGTGCCCGCCGAGCTTGGTGGCCAGCGTCAGCGATTGCTCCAGGTTCACCTCGGCCCCCACAGCGTCGAGCCCGGTGGTGCGCGCCAGGCTCTCGGCCGAGATGTCGAAGGCAAACTGCGCCGTGCCCAGTTCCACCGCGGTCATGCAGGCGCCGCTCACGCAGATGCTGTCGCCCCGGCACACGCCCTGGAGCCAAGCTGCCGGCACCTGTACCGTGACGCGTAAACCGCTGCCCTCGCCGGCTTGCAGCGGCACCACTTCGGAAAGACGGCCAAGCGCCGTGACGAGACCTGTGAACATGGTGAGTGAGCGCAATGAGCGAGTTGAAAGAATGGGTATGGGTTGTTGGCGCCGCCGGCACGACTGGGCTGCGGCCCTGGCGAGCATAGCCGGCATCGGCTGTGCCGGGGCAAAGCCGCCCACATATGGCGCGGGCCAGATGGCGCTGGCCAACCAGGATGCGGTCGGAGCCTGAAAAATCAATAGACTCCCCGCATGAGCACAGCGCCAACCACCGCCCCTGCCACCACGCCCGCCTTCACCTGGCCGGTGCGGATCTATTGGGAAGACACCGATGCCGGCGGCGTGGTGTATTACGCCAACTACCTCAAGTTCTGCGAGCGCGCGCGCACCGAATGGCTGCGCTCCCTGGGCCTCGATCAGCAACGCCTGG
>DAIAZB010000027.1 GCA_027443745.1 Thiomonas sp.
TTGGATTGGTTCGACTCGGTTGAAGCATTGCGATCAGCAGGCGCCGAGCCATCCCCCTGCTGCCGATCCGCCTGTTGCATCCCGAACAGGCCCTTGATGTCATCCCACAAACTGGTCATTGCGATCCACCTCCCCCGGCCCATCGGCCCTTTCGGCGTCGGGCATTGCGTCGTTGCACACGACCGGCTCCAGCCTTTCGGCCAGCAGCACGGCCACCGTCAGATCGGCGCTGGTGCCGGGGTTGATGCCCCGGTCCTTGAGGCGTCGATCGAATGCCTCGAGCAGCCCCGAGACCTCGTCCCAGTCGGCACAGCGCTGCATGGCCGACTGGCAGGCAGTGCCTTCGCGCCGCAACTGCTCGGCCTGGCCATAGCCCTGTTTGCGCAGCACATGGCTGTCGGCGAAGGCCGCGAGAAAGCCGAGATAGACCGCGACCACCGCCGCATCCTCCCGGCCGAAGCGGGTGCGCGCGCGCCGCAGCGCGGGCAGGCCGATGTCCCAGACATCGGCGTAGTTGCTGGCGTACTGGCGCGCGATGCTGTCGCGCGCGGCGCTCTCCAGCATGGCCTGCAGCAGTGTCACGCCGGGCTCGTCGCGCACGTCGTGCCTGGCGCTCGCGCCCAGGCCTGCCGGAGCTGCCAGGCGAATGGCGCGGTAGGCGAGAAGGGCGTCGTTGCGGTCGAGCCCGGCGAGGGTGGCGGCCAACGCCGCGCGCAGGCCCTGCCCGGCTTGGCGATGGCACCGCGCGTGCATCAGCGGCGCGGCCAGCAGCACGATGCCCAGATTGGTGTTGATCCCCACGGCGCGCCGCGTTGCCTCCACCGCGCCCAGGATGCGCGCACCCACGCCCAGCACCGCGTCCCCGATCGGGCCGACCGAGGCCTGGGCGCTGGCGATGAAGTCCTGCGCCTGCATGCCGTGCCCGGGCGACTGCACGCTGACGTTGCCGGGTTTGACGCAACTCACATCCAACATGCAGGCGGCGAGATAGGCCTGCCGCGCGGCCTGCACGATCTGCGCCGTTGGCGCCTGCCGCGCTGGCGTGGTGACGTCGGCGCGCGCGGCCGCCAGGCCCGCTGGCGAGGCTGGCGGCATGGCCGGGTTGTCGCGCGGCGCGTTCATGCCTGTTGCCTCATGGCCGGGCGCACCCGCCTGGCCAGACAATCATCCACCAGCATCTGGGCGATGTCGGGCCCGGTCTGGGTCTGCAGGCCTTTCCAGGCGGGAATGCTGTTGACCTCGATCACCATCAGCCGGCCGTCGCCCGCGCGCATCAGATCCACCCCCGCGTAATCCATGTCGAGTGCGCGCGTGGCGGCGCAGGCGAGTTCGCCCAGCTCGGCATCGGCCGGCGCCGGCAGGCAGGTGGCGCCGAGCGCGACGTTGTGGATCCAGCCGCTGCCGCGTCGCGTCATGGCCGCGCGTGCGACGCCGCCCACCACCAGCACGCGGTAGTCCTCGCCCTGCCCGGTCGGTGGGCCGATGTAGCGCTGCAGGTAGTAAATGCCGTTGCAGTCCTGCGGCGGCGGCAGCTCGGCCGGGTTGGCGATGCGGCGCAAGCCCTTGCCTTGCGAACCGAACAACGGCTTGAGCACCAGCTCGTGGCCGCGTGCCGTCTCGCCCAGCACCAGGCTGCGCACCCGCGACTCGGACTCCAGCGCCCAGGTGGGTGGCGTGGGCACGCCGGCGTGGTGCAGCAGCAGGCTGGTCATGGCCTTGTCCACGCTGACCTCGATGGCGCGGGCGCGGTTGTACACCGGCACGCCCAGCGCCTGCAGCGCGTGCAGCACGTCCAGGCGCAGCACCACTTGTTCCAGTGTGCCGCCAGGCACGCCGCGCACGAAGGCGGCGTCGGGCAGGGCGCGCGTGAAGCCGGGCAGGTGCAGACCTCCCGGCGACTCCAGGTCCACCGCGCAGTCGCGCAGCGAGACGCTTTGCGTGGTGCAACCGCGCAGGGCGAACGCCCGCCGCAGCCGGCGGCCATGCCAGCCGGGGTCGTCGGTGAAGATGGCGATGTGCGGCTTCATGCGAACGAGCGCTCCAGCAGATCGTGCGCCAGGTGCCCGGCTCGAAAGCTCTTGCCGCTGGACAGCGACGTCACCACCACCTGCGCCGGGGCGAACAGCAGCGGGTCGATCTTGTAGAAGTCGTGTCCCGCCGCGCGAAACACCTCGGCGAATGGCTCGCCGTAATCGTCCGAGGCGCTGCTGGGCAG
>DAIAZB010000028.1 GCA_027443745.1 Thiomonas sp.
AGACTGTTCGTCATGATCGGCACCGCCGAAGACCACCACAGCAACCCGCTGAAGCTGGCGCTGTCGGACTTCAAACGCGCCGGCGGGCGCTTCATCTCCATCAACCCGGTGCGCAGCGGCTACTCGGCGGTGGCCGACGAGTGGATCCCCATCCGTCCCGGCACCGACGGCGCGCTGTTCATGGCGCTGCTGCACGAACTCTTGCGCACCGGGCGCTTCGACGCCGCCACCACCGCCCGCTACACCAACGCCGCGCAGCTGGTGCGGGTGCAGCCCGGCCACCCGGACGACGGCATGATGGTGCGCAACCCCGATGGCGACGTGGGCGACCCCGCCGCGCCGCGCAACGCCTGGTGGTGGGACGCGGTCACGCAGCAGCCCGTGCCGGCCTGGGCCGACGATGCGCAGCCGGCCCTGTTCGGCCACTATCGCCTGCCCGACGGCACCCCGGTGGCCACCGCGCTGCAGCTGCTGCGCGAGCAGGTGGCGGCATGCACGCCGCAATGGGCCGCCACCATCACCGGCATCAGCGCCGCGCGGATTGCGCAACTGGCCGAAGAGATGGCCGAGGCCGCCATCGACCAGGCTTTCGACGTGCCACAAGACTGGACCGACGCCTGGGGCAGGGCGCACAGTCACGTCACCGCCCGGCCACTGGCGTTTCACGCCATGCGCGGCCTGGCGGCGCATTCCAACGGCTTCCAGACCATCCGCGCCCTGGCCGTGCTGATGAGCCTGCTCGGCACCATCGACGCTCCCGGCGGCTTCCGCCACAAGCCGCCCTATCCCAAGCAGACGCCGCCGGGCGTGCGCACCGCGCGCAGTTGGCAAGACGTGCAGCCCAACACGCCGCTGCACGGTGCGCCGCTGGGCTGGCCCACCGGGCCCGAGGACCTGATGGTGGACGAGGCTGGGCGGCCCATGCGCATCGACAAGGCCTTCTCCTGGGAACACCCGCTGGCGGTGCACGGACTCATGCACAACGTCATCACCAACGCCTGGCGCGGCGACCCCTACCCCATCGACACGCTGCTGATCTTCATGTCCAACATGGCGTGGAACTCGGCCATGAACACCCAGCGCGTGCGTCGCATGCTCACCGATAAGCGTGCCGACGGCGAGCACAAGATTCCCTTCCTCGTGGTGTGCGACGCCTTCCAGTCCGAGATGGTGGCCTTCGCCGATCTGGTGCTGCCCGACACCAGCTATCTGGAACGCTTCGATGCCATGTCCATGCTCGACCGCCCGATCTCCGAATTCGACGGCGCCATGGACTCGGTGCGCGTGCCCGTGGTGCCGGCCCTGGGCGCCTGCCGCCCGTTCCAGGAGGTGCTGATCGAGCTGGCCTCGCGCCTGGGCTTTCCGGCCTTCACCGCCGCCGACGGCAGCCGCAAGTACAAGGGGTACACCGACTTCATCGTCAACTTTGAGACCGCGCCCGGCTCCGGCGTGGGCTTTCTCAGCGGCTGGCGCGGCAAGGACGGCAGCAAGACGCTCAAGGGCGAGCCCAACCCCGAGCAGTGGGAGCGCTACGCCGAGAACGACTGCGTGCACTACACCCCCCTGCCCGAGAACCTGCACTACCTGCGCGGCGTCAACCGCGACTACCTGCGCTACGCCAAGGAGATGGGCTGGAGGCGGCGCGACGACCCGGTGGTCATCGCCATCTACAG
>DAIAZB010000029.1 GCA_027443745.1 Thiomonas sp.
CGTCCACATGCAGGCGCGCGCCGTGGGCGGCGCACAGCTCGGCGATGGCGTGCAGCGGGTCCAGCGCACCGGTGGCGGGGGTCCCCAGCGTGGCCACCACGGTGCCGATGGCTTCGCGCTCCAGCAGAGCCTGCAGCGCCCGCATGTCCATGCGCCCCTGCGCGTCCGCGGCCACCGCGTGGAACCGCAGGCCGAGCAGGGAGGCGGCGCGCGCATGGCAGTAATGCGCCTGTGCCGAGGCGGCGATGCCGGGGGTTGGAATCGAGGCAGGCGCGGGAACCGGTCCGGACGCTGTCGCAGGCTGCGGCGTCAATGCCAGAGTTGCCGATTCCCGCATTCCACCAACCCCGCCCTCGCGCACGACTTCGCGCGCGATCCACAAGGCTTCCAGGTTCGCCACCGTGCCGCCGCTGCACAAATGCCCCAGCGCACCGCTCCAGCCGAACAGGCGGGCGATCTGCGCCACCGCCTCGATCTCCATCTGCGAGCTGGGGCGGCCGCCGTCGAACGCATGGTTGTTGGGGTTGAGCCAGAGCGCCAGCGCATAGCCGATGCGCGCCGCCGCATGCGGCGGCTTGAGCATGTGGCCGAGGTAGAACGGATGGCCACTGGGCGCGGACATTCCCAGGCGCCGCGCCGCCTCCAGCAGCACCGGGCGCAGGGCCTCGAAGCCGTCGCCCGACTCGGGCAGAGCCGGCGGCCAGGCAGGGAGCTGGGGCATGGCGTCTTGCAGCACGCGCAGCGCTTCGTCGAGCAGGCCGAGTTCGCGGCGGTCAAACATGATGGGGTTCGGGTTGGAGTTCGGCAGCTTGGGAAAGCTGCAGCAGTCCGGCCAGGCTGTTCCACTGCGCGCGATGCAGCAAACGCAGGCACGGCAGCCCGGCCGCCCATTGGGGGAACGCCGCATCGACCACCCCCGCGGCTGCCAGCGCGTGGATGTCCGTCGTTGCCACGGCCACCGACTTCACCAGCGCCAGTCCCTCGGCCTGCAAACACTGCGCAAGCCAGGCGGCGAGGCTGTCGGAGGTCACGCTCCAGTTCTGCGCGATGCCGGCGTCGGCCAGGACCATCGCACGCGCCATCCACACGGGCGTGAGGCCGGCGGCCAGTGTCTCGCGCAGGGCTGTGGCGCTGGCCGCGGGAACCAGCCCCGCCTGCATGGCGCAGAGCTGCCGGCCGAACTGCTCCATCGCCCCCAGGGCCAGGGCATGGGCCGCGGCATCGTCGAAGCCCTGCGCGCGCTGGGCGCGGCGCACGGCGTCCGCATAGGGTCCGCCCCCCGGCACCAGCACGACACGACCCGCGAGCGCGGCGCAGACCCGCAGCCAAGGCGGCAACTCGCGAGCCAGCGCCAGGCTGCCGCCGAGCTTGACGACCCAGAGGGATTTCATGGCCTGGGCTCCCCACGCGCTGCGCGCGGCCCCTCCGGGAGGGGCTCGCCCCGCTTCGGGCGGCCGGGCGCGGGGCTCATGGTCCGATGCTCCGGCTGATGGCGTTTTGCTGCTGGTTCAGGCCGGTCTGTTGTGCCCGGGTGATGTAGCCGCCATTGGCCTGGGCCATCGCGCGTTG
>DAIAZB010000030.1 GCA_027443745.1 Thiomonas sp.
CGCCTCGGCATCGGCTTCCAGGCCGGCAACGGCCTGATCTTCGGCATCGAGCGCGTGCTGGTCATCTGGCTGGCGGCGGTGCTGGTGCTCAAGGGCCAGTTCAGCGCCGGCATGCTGGTGGCCTTTGTCGCCTACGCCGACCAGTTCTCGCGCCGCGCCGCCAGCCTGATCGACCAGTGGAACGACTTCAAGATGCTGGGCCTGCACGCCGAGCGCGTGGCCGACATCGCGCTGACCCCGGCCGAGGCGCAACTCGAGGGCGTGCACGCCGGGCCGCTGCCGGATGCCAGCCTGGAGGTCAAGGCCCTGCGCTTTCGTTACGCCGAGGGCGAGCCCTGGGTGATCGAGGATTGCAGCTTTCGCATCGAGCCCGGCGAGAGCGTGGCCATCGCCGCGCCCTCGGGCGTGGGCAAGACGACCTTGGCCAAGCTGTTGCTGGGCCTGCTGGAGCCGACCGAAGGCCAGATCCTGTTCGGCGGCATCGACATCCGCAAGCTGGGGCTGGCGCGCTATCGCAGCTTGGCGGCGGCCGTGATGCAGGACGACCAACTGTTCGCCGGCTCCATCGCCGACAACATCGCGCTGTTCGACAGCGATGCTTCGCCGCTGAAGGTCGAGGCGGCGGCGCGCCTGGCGCACATCCACGACGAGATCGCGGCCATGCCCATGGGCTACCAGAGCCTGGTCGGCGACATGGGCTCGAGCCTGTCGGGCGGCCAGAAGCAGCGCGTGCTGCTGGCGCGGGCGCTGTATCGCAGACCGAAATTCCTGGTGTTGGACGAAGCGACCAGCCACCTCGATGTGGCCAAGGAGCGCGAGGTCAACGCCATCGTCAAACGCATGCACTTGACCCGGCTGGTGCTGGCGCACCGGCCGGAGACCCTGGCCAGCGCCGATCGGGTGATCGTGCTGCGGCGGGGTCGCGCCGAGTCAGTCGCCCTGCGCCCACAAGCGGAGGGCGGGTGAAGCCATGCATGAGGCTGTCATGCGGTCCCGTTTAAATGAGGTTACATGATGAAAACATTAAGCTCAGAGAATCTGGATTTCATCGTAGGCGGTAGCTCGACGCCCGCTCCTTGCACAACCGGCTCCAACGGAAATCAGACCTGTTCCTGCCCAACAGGCACTTACCCTGCACATGTCAATGGTCAAATCGTGTGCGCTAAGCCCGACTGATCGCGAGCCATCACGCGGAGCAGCAATGCTGCTCCGCGTTCGCAAATAGCAATACACAAAGAGGCCTGAGTATGTGGACAAGAGTCGTTTTGATTCTGATCTTTATCTCGATAAGTGGCATGGCCAGAGGAGAGATCCGTGCCGTCGATAAAAACCAGCTATTGAAAAATGCCACAAAAGCATTTAATGCCTGTGAAGGCAAGAAAGGCACCAATATCATTGATTCAGGCCACATCATCTGTCTGCACGACGAGATTGGCCCATCCATGTTCGTGAAACTGATGCAAGTCCGTGGTGAGATCAAGGAGCGCCCCATTGTCGTCATGGCAAGCCCCGGCGGCCGCGTGGATTCGAGCATCGACATCGTCAGGCTGCTTGATAAATTCCATCCCATACCTGTCGTTGGGGAGATGTGTGTTTCAGCTTGCGCGCAATTTCTCTTCCTTATGGGATCACAGAGGGTTTTACTGCATTGCGGTGTAGTCGCAATGCACGGAGGACCCGGGTCAATAAATGCCAGTCTTGCAATGCATCTCGATGGCGATGGTGCGCATCAAAGAAACATCGAAGATATATGGCGTTTCAAAGATTTCTACAAAAATAGAAATATCAGCATGGACATGGTAACCAAGCCCCCGGCTGATATACAGGCTGAGATTGACTCGGGGAAATTGGTATTCTGGCAATGGAGCATCCACAGGCTTGAATCCTTTGGCGTCAAGGGCATAGTTAGCGACATTAACCCCGATGTCAGGTCGCCAAAGGACTACAACCAGGTTTGCAAGAAGTACTCCATCTACAGGCCGTGACCTGGACCGAAACCGTGGACCGAAACCGAAACCGGAAGCCGGGACGGAAACCGAAACCGGGACGGAGGAAGTTACTCATAGGTCAGTAAGTTAGACAACACGCTGCGAATATGAGACGATCCGTTTCACGATGAAACGAGACGGACGCACGTTGGATCACGTCACGCTGGAGACCATCCGCAAGATGGCGGTCCAACGGGTGCGCGAGGGCGAACGTCCCAGTTCTGTCATCGCCAGCTTCGGCATGCATCGCTGCACGATCTACGGCTGGCTCAAGGCGGCACGCGGACGCGGCAAAGGATTGAGGGCGCTCGCGGCGAAGCCGGCCAGCGGACGCCCACGCACCCTGAAAGCCACCCAGGAACACCAAGTCTTTCGCTGGATCAACGGCAAGAACCCGCGGCAGTACGGTTTCGACTTCGGCCTGTGGACGCGGCAGATCGCCCGCGACCTGATCGCCCAGCGTTTTGGCGTGACGCTGAGTCTGGCGTCGGTGGGCGCGTTGCTGGCGCGGGTGGGCTTGACTCCGCAAAAGCCGCTGCAGCGGGCGTATCAGCGTGACCCCGACGCGATCGCGCGCTGGCAGCAGGAAACCTACCCGGCGATTGCCCGCCAAGCCAAGCGGGACCAGGCGGACATCTACTTCTGGGCTGAGTCGGGCTTTCGCGCCGACGCGGTGCAGGGCACGACCTGGGGCGCCAGGGGGCAGACCCCGGTGGTGTCGGTGCCGGGGCAGCGCCAAGGCATCAGCGCCGCGTCGGCGGTCAGCGCCAAGGGCGCATTCTGGTTCGCCACCTATGCCGGTGGCCTGAACGGCGCCCTGTTCGTCACCCTGTTGCGCCGGATGATGCGCGGGCGGCGCCAACCGCTGCGCCTGATCGTCGACGGTCTGCCCGCGCACAAGACGCGCGTGGTGCGGGAGTACGTGGACGAACTCAACGGCAAGCTGACGCTGCATTTCCTACCGGGCTATGCGCCGGATCTCAATCCGGACGAGTTGGTCTGGAGCCACGCCAAGCGGACCGGCAACGCACGCCGGCCGCTGCTCAGGGGCGAGCGCCTGGAAGAACGGGTGGCGGCGCAGCTCTCCGACATCGGCAAGCGCCCCGGCCTGGTCCGCTCATTCTTCAGGCATCCAAGTGTTGCCTATATTTCTGACTGCTGAGTAACAACCGGGTCATGCGCCGCTATAAGCAGAGTCGACGCGAGCGGTTCGATACGATCGACAAGCCTGCGCTCAACCCCTTGCCTGTTCGCTACGAATATGGCGAATGGATCGGCCCACTGCGTGTACCGCCCGACTACCACGTCGCGGTCAAGAACCACTTCTACTCTGTGCCTTACCGTTTGGTGCAGCAGGAGGTGTATGCACGCTGCACGCCAACCACGGTGGAAATCCTGAGCGGTCGGTCACGCGTCGCCTCGCACGAGCGGTCTGATGCCATTGGTGAAAAGAGCACCGACCGAGCGCACATGCCCGAACACCATCAGGCCTGGGCCGACCATACGCCCGAGCGGTATCGACAGTGGGCACAACAGCTCGGTGCCGACGTGCTTGCCGTAGTTGAAAAGCTTCTCGGCGATGCGCGCCACCCAGCGGGGGCGCTCAACGCTTGCGGCGCGTTGCAGAAGCTCTCACGGACGCACGGCCAAGCGCGCTTTGTGTTGGCTTGCAGCAGGGCCCTGGCCATCCAGTCACCGACCGTCAAAAGCATCCGGTCCATCCTGCAGCACCGCTTGGAAAGCCCCCACGGTGAGCGCTCCGTACAGCGACGCTTGCCGTTGCACGGAAACGTTCGCGGCCCGTCCTACTACGGTCCCGAGGAGCACGGCCATGCTGACTAACCAGACCCGCCAAGCGCTGCTCACCTTGCGCATGCCAGGCATGGCGCAAGCCTATGAGGATCAGCTCAACAACCCAAACGTGCAATCGATGGGCTTCGACGATCGCCTCGGATTGCTGGTCGATGCCGAACTCGCCCAGCGCGAGAATCGGCGCGTGACCCGGCTCCTCAAGGCGGCCAAGCTGAAGGCGCCCAGTGCTTGTCCCGAGGACATCGACTTCACCGCCAAGCGTGGCATCGACAAGCGGCAGGTGATGGATCTTTTGACGTGTCAGTGGATCCAGCGTGGCCAGAATGTAGTGATCACGGGATCCACTGGGACGGGCAAGACGTGGCTTGCGTGCGCGCTCGGACGCGAAGCCGCGCGCAAAAGCTTTACCGTGGACTACCACCGCCTCCCGCGCCTGCTGGAGGACATGGAGATCGCGCACGCAGACGGCAGCCTCCCCAAGTTGCGGACCAAACTCGCCAAGGCACGCCTCTTGATCCTGGATGATTGGGGTGTCAATCCGATCACCGAGCGGGGTCGGCAGGATCTGCTGGAGGTGATTGATGACCGCGTGCCTGAAGGGTCGGTACTGATCACCTCTCAGCTCCCGACCAAAGCGTGGCATGACTACCTTGGCGAGCCGACCATTGCAGACGCCATTCTGGACCGCGTCATGCATAACAAGCATGCGATCGAGCTGAAAGGTGACTCCATGCGACGACAAGCTCGTCCTGGCGCTCAGGCCTGAAGGTGATCATTGGCCCCGATGCGTGCAGGAACCGATGACATTGAGCACCTCGCCGGCGATGACCGGCTGGTAACCCACTCCCTTCCGGGATACAGAGAGTGGTCTGGCCATTACGCCCCTCGTGCAGTGGCCCGCTGCACGAGGGGCGTCATCCTCGAGGTGATCGCGCCATGCCGCACGACGTGAGGAATCATCTGGCGCGCTCAACCCCAGTGGCCTCGGCACACAAGGAGATCTAATACCGACGCTTAGACTCTAGGTGACAGTGCCGTTTGCTACGTAATCGGCAATGGGCTCCATGCGCTCAGCTATGATCGTTCCGGCAGCACGCGATGACGCAAGGATTGGCGCAGGAATGCAACGATCAGAGGGACAACGAGGTTCTAATCGGGGTGTAGGCGGAAGCCTACGAGGAGTTGACCGTATCGGATACAGATTCTTGAAAAGGCTGACCGCCATACTGGTGATAGCTGGCCAGCGCGCTGGCAATCGGTGAGCGGCGCGCTGGCGCTGGCCGCTCGGCTCAATGGCTGGTGATCTGCTGTTCTGTGTTGATGAGTCAGTCGTATGGGAGCAGTTTAAAGAACTCGATTTGAACTTGCCGTCGTAAGCTCACCCAGCGCTTGCAGCATGCGCTACCGAATCTCCTGGTCGAACAATCCCAGCGGGCGAGAAATCATGCGGCATCCTCCGAGCGAGTCACGTCACTTCGTCAGCAGTGGCGCGATAGGGATTCGCAAACTGCCATATATACAATTTTATTGCAAATAAATTACATTATATTATGTTGCATTTTTTAACACGGGCGAGTAAAGCCGGCAGTACAGGGGCAAACCAAGTTACGATAAAGGAGAACACTAGTGAATCGTAAAATTATCAATTTGCTATCTGGGATAATACTTGCTTCCGGCTTGATTGTCACAGCATGGGCAAGCCCAGCACAGAATGTGAGTGTGAGTCCACAGGTTTCAGTGTGCAAGTACAAAGGGGGTGGTGGCGGATCGTGTACGTGCTCAGGAACGTGCTTTTCGTATGGTAATGGTTGCAACTGTGGATGAACGAATAGCAGAAGCCAGATAATCACTTTGGCGCGCAAATCTCAAGCATTGAATTTGCGCGCCTCATAACTACAGTCAAATTATTTTCCACCCACGTGCGCGGCCATAAAAGATGGAGAATAGCATGCGGAATGCCGGGACATTTCTACAGAACTTTATTTCAGCAGTGCTTGTAATTTGCGCAATCCTCGTTACAGCATCTGTTGTTTATCGAAGTTTCAATAGCGATCAACATGGTCGATCGAAGTTTACATATGTCCCTAATTGGAAAAGGCTGTTGATTGGTCGCCCCGTGTCAATTGGATCATCAAGTGCGCAGATCAAAATTATTGAATTTTCTGATTATCAATGCCCGTACTGCAGGGAATTGGAACCACAATTAATCGACCTGGCAAAGAAGTATCCTGCAAGATTCGCCATAGTTAGATACAATTTTCCGCTTGTGAAAATTCACTCGGGTGCACTTCCTGCAGCAGTTGCATCGGTGTGCGCAGGCGCGCAACATGTATATTATAAATTTCAACAGGAAATGTTTAGAGCAAAATTGATTAACATTAAGCGAAGCGATATCGTTGCACTAGCTCGGAGTGCGCATGTTCCTAACGTACAAGAATTCAAAGAATGCTTAGGCACAAAATCCGCAATTCGAAAAGTTGATCAAGACATCAGAATTGGTAAACGAATAGGTGTCACAGGTACGCCTACCATGATTATAAATGGCAAGTTAGTTGAGGGATTCTATAGTGCGCATGCAATTCGCGAGATGGCAAACGAATCGCACAATACAAGCTACTTGGCGCGTTTATTTTAGCGACCCTCGTTGATCGGTCACGCGCCCGATCCTTGTGCTTATACGTTGTCCGGAATGTTCAAAGCCAGTTCGGAAAGAGGCTTACATGGCGCCATCGCGCGTACGAGGTGCGACGACGCGCGTAGGCAATAATGGTTGGAGCGATAGGACGTCGCCTCCGCTAGGTAGCGCCGTGCGAACTTGGCCTGCCGGATCGCGCGGTTGTGGCCGCTGATGGTGGCTCGAGTATGACAGGGACAAGACTTCGTGCAGGGGCGCGCAGCGAATGCAAACGCGTTTTCAACTGAAAACTCATATTGTCGCCTCCTGCACTTGGCGGTACGTTCGAGACACCACGTTTCGACGTCGCCCAGCGACAGGAGGCAGCCCCATTTGAGCGCGATATGTCCAGCCCGAGCGATAACTGAGTTCATTGGATAGCAGTGAGGAACACGACGATGAGCGTGCTATGGGTTGAAATCAAAAGCGCGTATCAGGCATTGAATCACTCGCGCGGATTCTTCTATGGCGTGGTGGCGTTGCTGGCCTTGGCAATTGCCGCGAGCTGCGGTGCTTTCAGTGTGCCAGCGTCATTGTTGCTTCGCCCGTTGCCTATTCATGCGCCGCAGCGGTTGCTGCGGCTGAATGCGCATCAGTTTGGTGAATCTTCCTCAATGCCTTGGTCGTATCCGGACTTCAAAAGTTTTCAGGACACATGCGGAACCGTATTTTCTGGGATGAGTAACTTCTCGGTGATGGGCGTGTATTTCGATTCGCGTGGGCGCGTGCAGCCCATGCCAGCAGCCGATGTCGGCGGTGCGTTCTTTCAGACGTTGGGTCTACATGCTTTTCTTGGTCGCACGCTCGTGCCCAGCGATGATACGGCAGCCAATCCAGCGTGGCTGGTGGTGGTCAGCCGTGCGTTTTGGCAGCATCAGTTGCACAGCGATCCACAGGCAGTCGGCAGCATGTTGCATCTCAGTGGCCACGCCTTCCGCTTGGTCGGCGTGGTGGACGGGCACGGCGTGTTTTCGAGTCTGATAGCGCAACCGCAAATTTTCATTCCAACACATACTGCTGCGCTGCTTTCCCACGGCAATGCGTTGAATCAAGAAGGTGCGCGTTGGATACAAACAATTTTCGCGCGTCTGCGTCCCGGTGTCAGCCGGATCCGTGCGCAGCAGCAAGTTGATGCTGTCGCCGTACAACTGCGTCAACGCGAACTGTGGAAGCCCGGCTGGATTGCGCGCCTCGACCATGCTGGTACCTTCGCGAGCTTCATACCGAACGTCAGCGCAAGAACCCTCCATCAGGCACAAATGGTATGGGTGGCTTCACTGTTCGTCGTATTGATCGTGCTGGCCAACGTGGTCAGCTTGTTCTTGGTGCGTGCACTCAAACGGGTACGCGATCAGGCTGTGTCGATGGCGCTGGGCGCGCGCTGGTGGCAACGTGCATTACCCGGTTTGGCCGAAGGTTTGCTGATCGGCGTCATCGCAGGCGTGATCGGGCTGCTGCTCAGCATCATGCTGTCGGCTTGGTTGATGCACTGGTCCTCGCTCGTCGGCAAACTGCCACTGCTGGACTGGCGCGTCGCGATGTATGCGCTGCTGCTAGTGGTTGGCGCAACGCTCGTGATTGGCTTCGCGCCCATGTTGGCGCTGGACGCGCGGCGGCTCATCGAGTATCTGACTGCGCGGCGCTCGGAAACGCGTGGTCAAGGGCATCTGCGCAGTGCGTTGGTGGCGTTGCAGGTGGCGATCTCAACGGCACTGCTGATCGCGTCGCTGTTCGTGCTGCGCTCGCTGATCACGTTGCAACAGACTGATTTGGGCTTCGATCCGTCCCGATATCTGGTCGCGCAACTCGATTTTTCGCAGATGCTGAAGAAGCCCCGCTTCGATGCGCCGCAGGGCGTACTGGATGCAATACAGCACGCAGTGAATACCGTGCCAGGCGTCGCGGGGTCGAGTTTCAGCACAAAGGTTCCGTTCGATGGCATCTCGATGAGCACCAACGCGCGCATTGTCAACGCAGCACAGGCAGACGCGGTATCACTGACTACCGTCGCAGATAATTACTTTCAAGTTATGGGCATGAAGCAACTGCTTGGGCGCCCGTTTTCAGCTTATCCGCCAGGCCAGCAAGACGTTGTGATGGTCAATCACGCGTTTGTGAACAAGTACATGGGCGTTCAGGGCATGCCAATCGGCAAGGAGACGCGAATCGAAGGGCGGATTTATCGCATCGCTGGTGTTGTATCGGACATACGTGCGGATAGCCCCACGCAACCGCCCGAGCCTTATGTGTACTTTCGCTACCCGGCGCTAGCCGGGCCGTACCTCGAAATGACAATTGCCAGCACGGGCGCACAAGCGACGCCAGCGTTGGCGCATACTGTCAGCGCGGCACTGCATCGCGCCATGCCGCAATTGCCCGATGCGGATGTGACGCCAATGAGCGTCAGTTTGCAGGGCTACTACGCCTCGCGTGAAGCGATTGCCAAGACCCTGGGAATCGCCGGACTGGTGGCGCTGATCGTCGTGGTGCTGGGCATTTACACAGCGCTGTCCTACGACCTCGCCTTGCGTCGGCATGCCCATGCCGTGTGGATGGCTCTGGGTGCGCGCCCCGCGCACATCGTCGCTTGGAGCGTGCGTCGCGGCGTGACGCTAGTTGCGATCGGCCTGATCTTGGGTAGCGTCGCGGGCGTGTATGCGATGCGCTTTCTGCAGCGCTACCTGTACGCGGTGACGTTGCGCGATGCGCTGCTGGTGCTGTTTGTAGCCGGCGTTTTGCTGCTGGTGGCCGTGATCTCGGCGTTGGTATCCAGCCGCTCCGTGTATCGCCTGGAAGTGGCGGAGTTGCTGCATGAGCTTTGATCTGGCCTGCAGCTTGACGCCGTACGCGCAGCGCGCGAGGGTGCGCGGCAGGCCCGCGTCGCGCGGGCGCTGCAGGGACTGCTCGTGCCGCTGAATGACGCCCCGCGCCCGGACCTGTTCGAGACCATGGACGTGCGCCGCGCGGCGGCGCACAAGCCGTGGTGGCGGCGCCGGCTGACCTGGGCGCTGGCCGGCGCGATCGCACTGATCGCGCTGGCGGTGTGGGCGTGGCAACTGACCACGCCGGGCGTGGCGCAGGTGGCGCGCTCCGAGGTGTGGCTGGGCACCGTGACGCGCGGGCCGTTCGTGGTGCAGGTGCAGGCGGCGGGCAAGCTGGTGCCGGCGGAATCGCGCTGGGTGGCGGCGCCGGCCTCCGGCATCGTCGAGGTCAAGTACGTCGAGCCGGGACAGACGGTGGCGCGGGGCGCGCCCTTGCTGAAGCTGTCCAACCCGCAGGTGGCCAAC
This sequence comes from Thiomonas sp., assembly GCA_027443745.1. Next base: position 9,762 of record DAIAZB010000030.1, read on the forward strand.
GCGGCGCAGAGTGCGCTGGCCAACTATGCCGCGGCGCAGGCCGACCTGCTGGCCAAGCAGCAGAGCCAGCAGAGCACGGTGCTGGCGCAGCGTTCCAGCATCGAGTCGATGAAGGTCGATGTGGAAAGCGCGGCCATGCACCTGAAGGCCGACGCCACGCTGGCCGCGCAGGGCATCGTGCCCCGGTTCAAGTACGAGGACGAGAAGCTCAATTTCCAGCTCAAGCAGCAGCAACTGGCGTTTGAGCGCGAGCGGCTGGCCAAGCTGCAATCGGGCAATGCATCGCTGATGGCCGCCGAGCGCGAGCGCGTGCGCCAGCTCAAGGCGCTGGCCGATCTCAAGCAGCAGGAGCTGGCACAGCTGACCGTGCGCGCGCCGGTGGCCGGGCAGGTGGAGCAGTTGGATGCCGAGACCGGCCAGGAAGTGGCGCAGGGCAAGAATCTGGCGCGGGTGACCAACCCGGCGGCGCTGATGGCGCAGGTGCAGGTGAGCCAGTACGACGCCGCCAGCGTGCGGCCGGACCAGGTCGTGGCGATCGACCCGCGCTCGGCGGACCTCCCCGGCCGCGTGCTGCGCGTCGATCCCAAGGTCAAGGACGGGCTGGTGACGGTAGACGTGCGCCTGCTGCGGCAGCCGCCGGACGGGCGCGTGGACCAGAGCGTGGATGCGGCGATCCGCATCGCCGAACTTCCCGATGCGCTGAGCGTGCCGCGCCCGGCCAGCGTGCACGCCAACAGCACGGCGGCAGTGTTCGTGCTGGCGCCGGGCGCCAGCCGCGCCATGCGCCAGAGCGTGCATTTCGGCCTCGGCTCGGTGGACCGCATCCAGGTGCTGTCCGGACTGGCGCCGGGCGAACAATTGATCCTGTCCGACACCTCGGCGTATGCCGGGGACCATGCCATCGAGTTGCACTGATCCGGAATCTATTGTCCGCGAAGGACGCCAAGCACGCGAAGCAAAACGATGCAGGAAAAATCCGCTGACGCGCTGAGGCATGCAGAGCCCCTCTCCCGGTGGGAGAAGGGAGGCGCGGTATGAACCATAAAAATCTTCGCGTCCTTTGCGTCCTTCGCGGACCAACGTCTTCGCTCTCATCACCACCCAGGAGTCCACCATGAACGCCATCCCGCCCGTGATCGACCTGACCGGCATCAGCAAGCGCTTCCGCACCGAGGAGGTGGACACTTACGCGCTGCGCGGGGTGGACCTGCGCATCGACAAGGGCGAGTTCGTGGCGGTGTCGGGGCCGTCCGGTTGCGGCAAGTCCACGCTGATGGCGGTGCTGGGGTTGCTGACCGGCTTCGAGCAGGGCAGTTACCGCCTGGCCGGGCGCGACGTGGGCACGCTGGACGGCGACGCGCGCGCCACGGTGCGCAACCGGCACATCGGTTTCGTGTTCCAGAGCTTCAACCTGATCGGCGATCTGAGCGTGCTGGACAACGTGGCCTTGCCGCTGAAGTTCCGCGGCGGCGTCAGTCGCGCCGAGCGCGCGCGGCGCGCCGAGGAGTCCTTGCAGCGCGTGGGTCTGGCGCAGCGGCTGAGGCACCACCCGCACCAGCTCTCCGGCGGTCAGCAGCAGCGCGTGGCGATCGCGCGCGCGCTGGTCGGACAGCCCGACCTGATCCTGGCCGACGAGCCGACCGGCAACCTGGACTCGCAGAATGCGGAGACGGTGATGCAACTGTTCGCCGAGCTGCACCAGGGCGGCGCCACGATCGGCATGGTCACCCACGACGCCGGGCTGGCCGCACGCGCGCAGCGCATCGTGCACATGCTGGACGGCCGCGTGCAGACGGCGGTGCAGCAGGCGGCCTGAGACTTCTGAACGCAATCGGCGCTCGCTAGCCGATGGCCCGCACCAACAAACGGTCTTGCAGCGGCCAGCGAATGCCCGCGCAGGTGGTCAAGGAAACCAGAATCCGCAAGCAAATGAATCTCGTGGTGCCGCCGTAAGCATGGCTCGCTGCGCTGCCCAAAGAGTTCATCTGCCCCTTCCAGATCGCTGATCGGCGGATGGCAATCTGGCGTGGCGCAGGCAAGCTTGCCCGCGAAGTTCTAACAGCTCGATATCGAGGAGTCGATTGAAAACATGAACAGACAGATCCGGTTTCTGCTGGCATCGCTGGTGTTGGGCGCGGCGGTCTTTAGTCTGACTGCAACGGCGGACGGAACCGGGGTGGTCACCCGCACGTTGCAACAGAGCATCAACGTGCCGGCGGGCGACAGCGTCGCGGTGGAAAACCTCGTGGGGCATATGCGCATAGTCCAGGGCAACGGCCCGCTGCAGATCACTGCCACGGTGGTGGCGGGTGGTGATCAGGCCCGGCTGCTGATGCAAAGCGTGAAGCTGGACGTGTCCACGTTAGGCAAACGGGTGCGGGTGCATGTGCACTACCCCGTGGATCGCTACGGCACGTTCCACTACAGCCCGCGAAGCACAGAGACCGGGGGTTCAGAGGAAACCTGCATCCTGCTGATCTGTTTTCACAGCAGGTCGATTAACACGATCCGGCTCCGGTATCAGGGCAAGCGGGTACGCGTCATTGAATCGACGGGCGGCGGCTCCGGCGCGCCCCTATATGTGGACGTCGTTGTTCATCTGCCTGCCCAGGTTGGAGCCAGCTTCAGCAACGCGGCAGGCTTGCTGGAAGCGGACGGCCTTGCCAATAACCTGAGCCTGGTCACCCAGGGCGGCAACGTCCATGTGGCGAGCCTGCGCGGACAACTCGACGCCCATAGCAATGGTGGCGACATCCACGTGCAGAGCCTGCATGGACAACTCGATGCCTATAGCAATGGTGGTGACATCCACGTGCGGAGCCTGCACGGACAACTCGTTGCCCATAGCAATGGGGGCGACATCCACGTGCAGAGTCTGAGCGGAACACTCGATACTCACAGCGCGGGCGGTGACGTCTACTTGGGCGACGTGAGCTCATCCGATACTCATGTGTACACCGATGGCGGCGATCTCACGAGTAGCGGCTTGAGCGGCGACTTCACCCTCGCGACCAGCAGCGGTGACGCCAAGATCGATACCGTGGCCGGCAAGGTATCGCTGAATTCCGGGAGCGGAGACGCACGTTTTTTCGGCAACCTGTCTTCTCTGCAATCCCTGGATGCGGATACAGGCGGCGGAGACCTGAGGGTATCCGGCAACCTGGCCGGGCTGACATCACTGCATGCCGACAGCGGTGGCGGTGACATCATGGTGCGGGCAAGCCATCTGTCATTGCACATGAACGCCTCGTCCGGTGGCGGGACCGTTCGCGTCCATCTGCCGGACATTCGCAACGTCAGCAGCAGTTCCGATCATTTTTCCGGCGACATCGGCAGAGCGGCCGGCAGGGCAACGCTGCGCAGCGGCGGCGGCGACATCACCGTGACGTAATCCCGGTCCAGCGCTTAGGCCCGGAAGAGCGCATCAAGGCGCTGCAGCGTGAGGTGAAGGAGCTGCGCCGAGCCAACGAGATCCTGAAGCTGGCCGACGAGCCCACCGGCAATCTGGACTCGCAGAATGCCGAGACGGTGATGCAGTTGTTCGCCGAGCTGCACACGGCGGGTGCGACGATCTGCATGGTCACCCACGACGCCGGGCTGGCCGCGCGCGCGCAGCGCATCGTGCACATGCTCGATGGCCGCGTGCAGGCGGCGGTGCAGCAGGCGGCGTGAGCGGATCCTTGCGCGTGTCGGTCACGTTGAGTCCACGGAGTGCCGCTGCCGCACGCGTTTCGCGATCTGCCAAGGCCGGACATGGATTTGGTGCACGATCCATCCCAGGCCACCGAAGACGAAGGTCAGGCTCACCAGTTTCAGCAGCAGTACGGGCGGCACGGCGCTGCGCTGCAGGGTCGCGGTCCAGGCGAGCGATTCCATCAGACCCAGGAATCCCAGCACCAGCCAGCCATACGCGGCCAGCCAGCGTTCGGCAAGCAGGTGAACGCCATCGCGTCGGAACGACAGTGCGCCGGCATGCTTCAGTGCGATGATCTCGGCGTCCGTGAGATCCGCATCGTGCTTCAGGTGCAGCAGGTGTTCCCGGTCGCGGCGCGGCCGGACGAATCCAAAGCGCGTCTTGAAGACGTATTCATCGGCAATGGCATGGTGGTCGCGTTCATCCATCGGGTCATCGTCCGCGGTTGCCAGCGCCTCGCGCGTGACCTGCAGGAATGCCTGCCAGTGCGCCTCCCAGCCGGTCCGCGAGACCGGTGGACTCTGACGGCGATCCGGAAACCGCAGGATCTGCCCGTCCTGCCGCGGTTTGCTGTCCTGATTCATCGACTCGCCGCCACGGTGAGCAGTTGTGTCAGGCCAGCCGCATCCAGTCGGCCCGTTTCCGCGCTGAGCGCATAGGCCGCCTTCAGCACCCGCAGCCGCGCCTGTGGCCGGAGCTTCTTGTGCGTGCGCGCCAACTCGCCGTCGACCCACCGGATGATGCTGTCGACCAGCGGGAAGTCCATCGTCCGGGTCGCCGCTTTCACCGGCTGATCGTCGGGACCATCCAGCAGCCAGACCGGATCGATGCCATAGGTCTCGTACAACGCGCGGAACAGGGCCACCGGCATCTCGCGCTCGCCACGCTCGTAGTTGGCGTAGGCCCGTGACGACAAGCCGAGCGAAGTCGCGAATCCGCCTTGGCTGAGACCGGTCGTCGCGCGAACGGCCACGAGTCGCCGTCCGAGCGCGGCATTGTCGTTGGGGGTTGCGATGCTACTCATTTGTGCCTATAGTGAGTCTCACTCTTTCCATCACGATACCATGCGGCCTGCGCGGGAACAGCACGAGCGGATCAAGATGCGCCTACGCTTGGCGGGTAGCTCATTGGCCGCGGTCGCTCGAGAACTGGGCGTGGCGGCTACGACCGTCACCACGGTGTCGCAAGGGGCGCGCCGTTCGCGCCGGATCGAGGCGGGCATCGCCGCCAAGCTTGGGGTCGGCCCCGCCGAACTCTGGCCGGAGCGCTACCCAGCTCCGGAGTCAACGCCGCGTCGACACGGAGGCGGCCCGTGACTTAGCCCCTCGCCTTTGAACAATCTCCCAGACAGGAACGCAAAAGCCCCGGCGTTAGCGCGCACGGGGCTTGGAGAGAAGCGTCAAGCAGACTGTGTGTGCATTCTCTTCGCGATCTTGTCCCGACGTCAATAGCCCGCGACCCGGCCACGCGCCGGGTCGTGCGCCGGCTTGCATCCATCCGAAGCCGGTCGGCCCAACGAAGCGGAAGACTGCATGATGAACCCCATCAAGGATCTGTGTCGCCTGATCCTCACCACCCCATTGTCCAATCGGCGCATCGGTGTCGCGTTGCGCCTTTCTCCCAACACCGTCGGACGTTATCGCGAGCGCTTGAACGAACTCGCGCTGGACTGGCCTGCGATCGCCGCCTGGGACGAGCAAACACTCGACCACCGGCTCAATGCGGCTGGACGGAGCGCCTTCGTTCACGCCTTCGTCGAGCCGGATTGGGCGCATGTCCATCAGGAACTGCAGCGCCGCGGCGTGACGGTCACCCTGCTGCACGAGGAATACGCCACCGGCCTCGATCACGGCGTCATGTCGCTGAGTGAGTTTCGCCGGCGCCTGGCACGTCACCAGCGCACCCGCAGCCTGGTGATGCGCCAGGTGCGCCGTCCGGGGGAATGTCTGTTTCTCGATTTCTCCGGTGTCCGTCCGTCACTGACGGACCTGAAAACGGGGGTGTCCACGCCGGTGGAGTTGTTCGTCGCAGTCATGGGCGCCAGCCGCAAGACCTTTGCCCTCGCGGTGGCCAGCCAGAAGGTCCCCGACTGGATCGAGGCCAACGTCAGGGCGTTGACGTTCTTCGGCGGGGTGTCGACCTTCCTGGTACCTGACAACCTCAAGGCGGGCGTTCTCTCGCACAAGCGCGGCGAAGGCGCCGTCATCCATCCCACCTACTCGGAGTGTGCCGCGCACTACGACACCATCGTCTTGCCGACGCGGGTGCGCCATCCCAAGGACAAGGCCCCCGTCGAGCTGGGCGTCAAGCTCGTCCAGCGCTGGGTGCTGGCGCGGCTGCGCAATCGGATCTTCACCTCGCTCGACGCGCTCAACCAGGCCATCGCCGAGCAACTCGCCTTGTTGAACGATAAACCGATGCGCGGCGTCGGCGGCAAGAGTCGTAACCAGTTGTTCGAGGAACTGGACCGGCCCGCCCTGAAGCCGCTGCCGGTCGATCCTTATGAATACGGCGAGTGGCAGATCGGCGTGCGCGTCGGACAGGACTATCACGTCCGTCACAGCGAGCAGTACTACTCGGTGCCGCATGCATTGGTCAGCGCAAAGGTCAACATCAAAGCTTCGGTCGCCGCCATCTCGATATTCCATCGCGATCGCCGCATCGCGTTGCATACGCGACTCTTGAAGCCAGGCGCTGTGCGTACCTTGCCCGAGCATCGGCCCAAGGCCCATCAGCGCTATGCCGAGGATGATGTTGCGACTGTCTTCGCTTGGGCTGAGGCCGCCGGCGGCGCCGTAGCGCAGTTTCTGCGGCGGCATATCGAGCATTACGATCGCCCGGTGTCGTCGCTGCAAGCGGGACGCGGCTTGCAGCGCCTCGCGCGGGACTATGGCGTCGACCGTCTGCAGGCGGCATGCCAGCGCGCCATCGCGATGCACGCGCACGCCATCAGCTCAGTCAAGTCCATCCTGCGTCGCAACCTCGACCGCACGCAGCCTGGCCAGCCTCTCCCCGAAACCCCGCAACCCGCTCACGACAACGTGCGTGGCCCTGAGTATTACAACGACGGAGACTCCGACGATGACCCTTCAGATGACGATTGAACAACTGCGGCGACTCAAGCTGTCCGGCATGGTGGCTGGCCTGGAGCATCAGCTGAGTCAGACGGCTTACCTGGAACTGTCCTTCGAGCAGCGGCTCGGACACCTGGTCGATGCCGAAACCAGTTCCCGCGACAGCCAGCGGCTGCGTCGCCTGCTCAAGAACGCGAAGCTCAAGGTGCACGCGGAACCGGAGGCAATCGATTATCGGCCCACCCGTGAGATCAACCGTGCGCTGGTGGGCGATCTGCTCACCTGTCAGTGGATCGAGCAGCGCCAGAATCTGCTGGTGACCGGCCAGACGGGGACCGGCAAAACATGGCTGGCGTGCTGCTTTGCCGTTCAGGCTGCGCGCAAGGGAATCACCGTGGGCTACCGTCGCATGGGCCGACTGCTCGAGGACATGGAGATCGCGCATGCGGATGGTTCGCTGCCAAAGCTGCGGCAGCAGCTGGCCAAGCTACAGCTGTTGGTCCTGGACGACTTCGGGCTGGTTCCACTGACGGCACGCGGGCGCTCCGACCTGCTGGAGTTGCTCGATGATCGGGTCGGAACCTCATCGACCCTCGTCGCCGGGCAACTACCGATCAAGGATTGGCACGGCTTCATCAACGACCCAGCCTTGGCCGATGCGATTCTGGATCGGCTGATTCACAGCAGCATCAAGCTCACGCTGCGCGGCGAATCCATGCGCAAGCTCAAGAGCGCAGATCAACCCGGTGCCGGCTGATCAGGCAGAAGCACGTGCGCAACCCTGGCGGCGCTGCGCAGCGATGCTGGCGTCCATGTGCATAGTGCTTGGCGTTCGGTGCGCAAATCGTTGGCGTTTAGCACCCCACCATCGTTATCATCCTGATTCCTTCGTGGTGGGTGATTCCGTGTGCTCGCGCATGGCGTTCCAAGGAGGATTGGCGGCCGCTCTACGGTCGCGGCGTGATGCTTTTCACCTGATGCGCTCGATGCAGTCGCGCCGGCTATGGCGTCGTTCCATGTTGGAACGTGGCCGTCTCGATTGCGCGCAGAGACTCGACCATTGGTTCATGTAGTGACGGGAGGGCGGTCAGGACTGAACATGCCCTGCCCGTCTGTTGTCTGACTGGTGCAAGGCGTTGCCCCGGAGGGGCTTAGCCAGGATAGAAGGATAGAGTGCGATGAAGAAGAAATCACGAAAAGAAATGGCTGCCGCAACGGCGCGAGAGCGGGGCTTGTATGAGCGGGTCGAGGTGGTTGCTGGCCGGATTTATGAGGAGTGTCCGGACCTGGTCAAGCCAGGCGCGAGCGAATCCGAGTGGAGGGTGCTGGCGGGGACGTGCATGGAGGTCAAGGAAGATGTTGTGGAACGGCTGATGCAGATGCCGGCGGACTGGTCGATACGGTACTGGGGTCCGGGTATGGGTGAATGGGATCTGGAGACCTGGCGTGGAATGATGGGGTGTCGGGAATACGTGATGGGCGTGATCGGCGAGTCCGGTGTGATGAAGGAAGGGTTCAGCCATGAATCGTCGTATGCGATCGACTTGAGCTGCAAGGTGATGACACGGGTATGGGGTGTAGCCGACGGTCGGCGCCGGGTGCAGAACGAGTACCTGATGGAGCGTTTTGAGCGGGTCATGCGTCGTGCGATGGGGGACGCGTGGGAGATCTTCCGTGTGAACTGCCTGGCGTGTTCGAAGGAAGGCTGGATTGCAGCGGACGCGATGCAGAACCTGGCGATGTACCAGAGTCTCTATGGCCAACATTCGCTGCATGGAAAGCTGTGGGCTCCGCAGGTGAGGCGTTATGTGCTGGGTGACCGCCTGGATGTGGATCTGCAAGCGTATTCACAGATGGCGCGCCAGCGTCTGGGTTTGAGTGGGGTGGCATGGCGTGGCTTGATGCGCCTGGATGAACGGCAACCGCTTTCGGCATGGCGGATTCTCGGGATGCTGACGTCGTCGTCGGAGATGAACGCCTTGGCGGTGGCGGTGTGCCAGGTGCTGGGCGAAGCACCAGGCGTTGGAGGGGAGCTTGGTTTTTCGGAGTTCGAGTTTGGAACCATGCTCATGCTGCCGACGAGCCTGCCGATGATGAAGTCAGCCGAGGCATTGAGCGCGGATGAGTTGAAGGAAGCCTGTGAGGCTCTGGTGGCGATGATCAGGATCATGCATGCCGCCAGCAAGACGCGGTCACTGGCGAAACGTGAGGAGGATATGAGCAAGGTGTTTGGATGGGCGCTCACGCAATTCAGTGATGGAACGCACCTGCTCATACGGGATCTTTGGCGCGAGGCTGTGGCGAAGCATCCTGGCGATGAGGTGCGCGTGATGAGGGATAGCGCCCTGACTTTGGCCGGGCTACATGACATCAGGTCGATCGAGGCATGGCGGCAATGGCTGAGCCCGGGATCGGGTGTGGAGCCACCGCAGGCGGGCTCAGTCGAGAAGCACAAGTTCCATTGACGGGTACGGTGAGGCGCCCTGCCCTGTGGTCAGTCTTGGCTGCGCACGGTATCGGCCAGTTCAGCGCATCGCTGTTGCAGGTCGGTCAGGGCGGCCGCGATGCCGGCTGCCGTGAGGAAGACCTCGATGCTGCGGTCAGGCGAGGAATCGTCATGGATCAGCAGGTAACCTCGGCGAGACAGGGTGCGGGCGACCGGCTTTTCGGCGGCCTGGCACTCGATGGACAGGCTGCCGGGGTGCTTGAGATGGCGGACCTCGGCGTAGAGGGAGGCGAGCAAGGCCCTTTGCGCTTTCGACAAGCGGGGACGGGTTTGGGGTGCTGGCATGGTCGATTCTCCGGGCGCCGCGGTTGGCATCGGATTGGTGGGTAGCCGATCACACCGCGATCGGCGCGGAGATGGCCGGGTGCGGGTCGTACCCTGCGATCGCGAATCAGCAGGCATTGACATCGGGCATCGTGTGCGCCTCGCCGATAGCCTCCTTGCACTCGGCGGCGTAGAGAAACCGCGTGATCTCGGCAAAAGTCGGGTTACCGGCGCCTTCGGGAAGTTCCAGGACGCGGCCGAAGCCGTCGTGGACGCGAACACGGCGCTTGGATCCACCGTCAGGCAGTGGCTCGACAAAGACGCCCCAAGTGCCGCGTGGGCCCCTTCTGAGCGTGCCGGCGTGGACGAGGGCCATCGCGAGGATGGTGTCGGGGAGACAGTCGGACGGGGCCTCAAAATCGAATCGCTCCTCGGTCGCCGGGAAGAGTCGTGCGATGGCAACGTAAACGTCATCGTGAGGGGCGCCTCGCGCGCGCGACAGTGCGGCACACGCGAGGGTCCGGATGGTCGGGTGGAGCGAAATGTCGGCGGACATGGGCGTCTCGTGTGGTGAAGAGAGGGCGCGATCGGCGCAGGGGCGGGGTTTGGCACGATGATGCCCGCGAATGGCTGTGGCGCAAGGCCTGCGTCGGGGGCCCGCCCCATCGGGATCGGGCGGGCCTAGAATGGGGGCGTCGTGTGCAGCGCGGCGTCGCCCTGCCGGGGTAAAGGCGCCCGTCGACCCATCACAAGCGGGAGTAGCCCATGCGCTTCGTGCGTGTCATCGCCAAGGAAAAGAAGGGCCTTGCATGGAACGACGACGTCAGGTTGGTGGTTCAGTGCATGATCGACCAGGATGAACGGTTGGCGCCGGGCGAATGGTTCGGATACGTCACCGAGGGAAAGTCCATGTTCCATCCGTTCAAGCTGCGCAACAGGAGAACGTTGTGCTATGGCGGTGAGGACAACCTTGAAGAGCCGACGACGTTCGGCGCTAAGACGATCGCCAAAGGCGAGCAGTTCACGATCCGCAACGATGCTCGAGAGCCGCCGGAAGAGCGGTTCGAGGCGACCTTCGAGATCACGGACGTCACGGTGATCGGCGCGGCCGCATCGCGCACACCGAGCGCGATAGCCTGGCCCAGCGCACCCGCATCGATACGGTAGCGTTGGGCGGCGGCGATCAGGTCGGCGACCGGTATCTTGGGGATCATCGATGCACCTTAGCGGCCGACACACGCGCGCTTGAGCGCGTTGTAGATCGTGCTCAAGGCGATGCGCTCGCGCTTGGTGGCCGCATACGCGGTCATCCCGCGCGCCACATGGCGCAGCGCGCGGGAAGTTGGCCTGGACTGGCGCGCGCTCATGCCTCGGATGCCTCAAGCGCCTCGGCAATCTTGATCTGGAGTTGGTCCAGGTACTCGCCGTAGCCGTAGTCGTCCATGTTGCAGCCATCCGTATACCGCTCCTCCTCGGGGATATCGCAATATCCCGAGATGCGGCTGATCTGCACGAGCGAGCCATCATCGCGCTGTATCCAACTCTGATCGCTGGCCTCGTGATGCTCGCGCAACGAGTTATCGTCAAGGTCCAGGTACAGTTGATAGGATGTACCGTCGTAGTAGTCGCCGGATGCGATGCCGATGAAAAATGCCTCGATGATGGCGATGTTGGCCTCGATGATGGCGGCGGCGCGATCAAGTGTGGTCATGGTCATTTCGTCTCTCCCCCGGCTGTCCTATCCAGCCGATGTACACATGTATATAGCATCGCAAAGCGCGTGCAAGAGCAGGTTGCCATGAGCACCGAAGCGCGCAAGGGGCGTGGTTTATCTGGTTGCAGACCGCCGGCAGGCAGGCCCAGCGGGTCAGGCGTGACGTGCCATCCAGCGCGCGAAGACACGGCACGTCGTGTCGAACTGGATCTGGTCGCGCAGGGTGGCGTTTCTGAAGCTGAGCAGCGGGCCGCCTTGGTCCAGGTCGAGCGAAACCAGGTAGGAACGCGCATCGGCTGGCGCACGGGAGTTCGATCCAATCACGAGCGAACGGATGCACTCGTACCCCAGCGTGTGCAGTTCGTTGCGGTGACGCCGGATGGTGCTGGGGGAGCGCGGGCACTGGATCTGATCCCGCAGGAACCTGCGGAAGAGATCGCGCAGTCCTGACGCGAACACGCGCACTTTGGGAGGGCAGTCGCAAGCCCAATCGTTGGGCCATTGCTGCAGGGTGGCGAGCATTCTGGTGTTGTCGAGCGTGGCGGTGCGCATGGGCAGCATCCGTACAGTGGGTAGGGATTAGGCTGCCACACGATGCGATTCGAGCAAGGTGGCCGTGCGTGACGCTTTACCCAAGGGCCGCGCGCTTGCTCAGAATCTGCACGCCGAGATCCGCAATCGTCCAGTGGTACATGGCACCCACGCCGCGGCCATTCACGCGGCGCGTAGCCAGGTTCTCCGACTCGAGGAATTTGCCGATGATTTTGGTGATGCCGAGTTGGGTTGAATTCGAGCCTGGGGCTTCTTGCATTCGCGTCAAGATGTCGGCGACGTGGTCTGACACAGTGCCGTCATGGTGCAGACCTTTCCGGGCGTGAACATGGCAGTACCATAGTTCTGAGGCAACCATCTTGATGATCGCGCGAACATCGTTTGGAGAGAAATGGGTCGGGCAGCAGGTTCGAGTATTCCGACAGTTGGGGTAGTTGCACTGAACTTTCGGGATGTTCTCTGAATTGGCGCGCCAGCCGATGAATATCAGGGCTTCGTCACGGCTGCACTGATGCTGCGCGGCGATATGGTCGGGCAAGCGCTCAAGCCAGTTGGGCAGCTCCGCAGTGGGCACTCGCACGGTCAACAAGACGTCCTGGTGTTTGCCGCGGACCGGGACCCATACATGCTCTGCGAGCTCTCTCGGGAGCGACTCGAGCAGCCACATCTCGTTTCCGGTGATGGTGACGCCGAGATGTTTCAACTCAGCAATGAACGCATCGACGGCCAGCACCATGCGTTTGGCGAGGACGACGACGTTGGGTTCTACGCTGTTCATGCTCTACTCCAAGTGCGTCATGGGTAGGTCAAAGCCACCACCGGCGGTCGTGGCGCAGCTCGGCGCTGCGCGCGACGATGCCGGCGCGCTCGATGCAAGGATGGATCGGGCGCGTGATCAGTGCATGGATGCCGGGCACAGGCCGATGCGATGGCCCAGGGCGGAGATTTTCACCAGTGCGGCAGGAATGGGCATCGGTGAACCCGTGATGCGCTGATGCACGGTGCCATCGAAACGGATCCGGCTGCCGTCAGCGCTGGGCGCGATCATGAAGTCCTCGTTCAACTGCGTGACCATGCCGTTGGGTTCGCTGGCGGTACAGGCCATGGTCACGTGATAGCCCTTGTCGCTGGTCTGCAGCGTTGGCGGCGTGCACTTGATGTTTGCTGGCAGCTTGGGCATCAGCGGCAGCTTGGCTGGGTCGGTGTCCTTGATGCACTGCTGTGCGCTCTGGTTCATGGATGGAAGTGCGCGTCCGGCCATCTCCACACTGGAGTGGTAGTGGAACTGCCACAAGCCGGGCTGCAGATGGGTCGAAGGCGGATTGGCCAGGGCCAGCGCGGGAAGAGCAGCGAGCGCGAGGCACAGGATCGGGCGGCGGAAGTTGACGTTCATGCGTGTCGTCCTTGGATCGTGAGTGTCGATGCGGCCGGGGCCGGCGGCGCGAGCGATCGTAATGCATGTTGCGTGGGCCGCAAGCGCGAAGTGAGAAGCGCTTGCGGCAGTCAGTTCATGATCGCGGTGCGGATCCGTCAACGGCACCGGGTATTGACGACGCGCACCGCGAGCTGAGCGTCCTTGGCGGTCTGGATCATGTGGCGCGTGCCGGGTGATTCGCCATCCCAGAACGCGATCAGGTGGGTGGCATGCCACGCCATGAGGGTATTTCGGATAGCGCCGGCGGCTGCCTTGCCGTAGCGATCCCACTCGGCAGGAAAGCGCATGAAGGGCACGGCCTGGTCATGGAGCCGATCGAGTGCGTAGTCCTCGCCCAGGTGATCGGCGCCACGCGCGCCACCACTGATGAAGATGGGCATGCGGGCACTTCCCTGCCCTGCCCGCGCGAAGATTCCAGACAGGATCTGGTCGAGATGAGCGAAGGCCCAGGCTCGGTTGTCAGGGGTGTCATCCAGGCTGCGCGAGCCGGCGATGATGATGCGGATTGGGCGGGCGGCGGGGTTCGGCGTGAGCAGCGCCTGCCAGGTGCCGGGCAGCAGGACGTTGGGGAGCGTGAGTGCAGGTTCGAACAGTGGCGCGATGACGGCATCGGTCAGACCCGCCAGGCCGCAGCCGACGCGGGTGACCTGAAAAAGTTCTTGGGGGTGCTGGCCGGCGTAGTCGAAGAAGGCATCGACGTGCGGCTGGATGACCTCGACAGGCAGTGTCTGCAAGTGTCCATGCTGGAATGTGCGGGTCGGGATGGCGTAGGACTGCCCTGCCCGGCCGGCGCCGATGCCTTCCTGGGCGCCGCGCCACTGTACGGCGAAGCGGGCGGCGCCGCGGCCATGGCGGCCCTGGGCGTTCGATCCGAAGACCAGGACGGGATCGTCGGCGGGGCCGCCGTCGTTGGCGAGCGCGGCGAGCACATCACCGTGACAGGGCTGTGGGGCGCACCAGCAGCCAAGTCGTTTGCCGGCCAGTTCGCGGCGCGCCTGGCGCTGCAGGAACGGCTGGGCTTGGATCCAGGCGGCGTAGCGCTGGATGACGGCACGGCGCGCTTCGAGATTGTTCTCCTGGGCGCGGGAGATTGCCCAGGGGTTGCCCCAAGGGCCGGGCCGGCCGACGTAGACCTCGACGCGACTGCGATCAGCGTGGCAGTTCAGAACGAGGTCAGCGTGCGCGCGTGGGTCAGATGTCGGGGTAGCGAAGTTCATGCCGCAGGTCAGTCATCGCCCGGTCCCTGCCCGGTTATGCGGGTGCCGAGGAGTATTCCGGCAGCCGGCACCGCCCGAGCACGGCGGGGCGCGGTCGCACGACTTCGCCGGTGCTCTGCCGCCACTGGCCGCCGTAACGGTCATCGGTCAAATCTTCCGGCCAATCACCGTACACGATGAAGTACAGCCGCATCAGATAGTCGTCCTGCGTGGCCATATGGTTGGCGTGCCACGGGTGATCGCGGAAGAAGGGCGTATCGCGAGCGATGGCCTCCACGACTTCGCGGTGTTCGTCGAGTCTCTTGCCGACCGATCGCGCGAAGTTGAGTTGCTGTGCGAGGTCATCGGAGCAATGAAAGCGCGGCGTTCCGGCTGGCTGCTTGGCAAAGTGTGCTTTGAGCATGATCGGTTTCTCTGGCTATGGGCGGCAGGGATTCGTACAAAAACCCGCAATACAACTTCTAAATTATTATTTATAGCAATAAAGTTGGTTTGCGCAACAGCCTGTTTGGCCAGCGACGTCATACACCGCAGCCAGTGCGTCGCCGCACGACATCATGCGGCGACGCGATGGCGTGTACCTGCCTCAGCTCAATGCGACGTGGCGGCGGGATCGGGCGGCTGCAGCCAGCGTTCGAGGTGATCGGCGCTGTGCGTTGCGGCGTAGTGCGAGCCATCGGCGTTGCCGTAGGCGATGAGGAAGTGCTGATCGCCTTCCGCACCGTAGGCCCAGGCATCCACAAAGCCGTTTTCGCGGCCGCCATCGGCGACGAATGTGGCGTCGGGCGGCGTGTTGGTTTCGCGGAATCGCTGGATGACGGATTGTGCGATCGGCGCGGCGTGATCGTGATGGGCTTGCAGCTGCATGGTGCGTACTCCTCGGGTCACGGGCGGGAATGCCCACGGCCACGATCGCACGACGCACGCGTTTGGCAAGTGGCGTTGCCGCCGTGTCCGGGCGGCGCCATACCCGAAGGACGTGAAGGTTCACACCGTGAGCAAGATTCTTCCTATTCCGCGAGCAAGAATTTTGCAGGGTACCATGCAAAGACAGGATTTCCAACCTATTCCCAAGCAACGCAGACCTATTCCTTTGCCGGGAGGGGTGGGGCAGCATGAGCATCTCGGGATGGACGTAATCTGATGGAATGATTGAGAAAGTTGGTGGGCAAGGGTCGCGATGGATGATGGGTCCACACGCGTCCGGGAGAATCATAGCCCGGGGATTGCCACCTGCATCAACGAGTTTGGCTTTGGCTCCACGCTACGATGAGCAGCGCTAGCGAATTGGCTGAATCGCATGTCTCGTTTCCCCAGCATCAAGCACGCCCCAAGCGAGACACGACGTCTCCTACGAGACCGGTTTGATCGCAAGCTGCGCGTCCATCGTCAAACCCGCAACTTGGTCCCGGATGTGCAGATGGTGTCGGACCAGCTGATGCTTCGCTTGTTGCAAGGAATGGATGTCACTTTTGAGGCTGAGTGGGCACGAGCGGAAGCGGTCTATGCTGCCGCCAACCCCTTGAGCGCCGAGCCGAAGGACTTGAAGGCTCTAGCGGATGCCGGTTGGGTGCGAGTGATTTGGGGGCGCGTCGCTGTCGCGTTGGATCTTCGCCAAGCCGCCTTTCGCGTTACGACGGGCCAAATGTTGGCGTTTCAAGCATTGCTCGGCCGGATTTACACCCAAACTTACCGATGGACCGAGGCCGTCCGGTCTGAATCCGATCTCGCTGCTCTCATCGCTTCCATTGAGTCGGAACAAAAAGACCCCAGCCATATCATCTGCCAGACACCCGCGTGGGTCGCCGCCCGCCTTTGGGAATGCCAACTGGTGAAGGGCGAGGGTGGCCCCAGCGGCCTCCGGCATTGGGTCGATTTGTGGGGTCTTCTGCAAAGTCCAGCGCTTGTTCCTGACGAGGTCTGGCGTCGGGGCGAAGCGAAATCGTTTCGTGAGGCCGCTGTCCAAGTGATCGCATCGGAGGCAGGTCTAGAGGGTTGGTCCGAAACGCGAGCCGCCTATGTTCGGCGAATGACTTTGGCCCACAACGTCTCGGTCGCCAACGTAGAACTGCGCATCCCCGAGCCACCAAGTACGCTGGTCGATCGGGCGCTCTGGTTGGAGCACCCGATGATGGAGGGCAGCGCTTGCGACGTACTCGACAATTACAGCGACGTCTTCGGTCTGGTGCGACTCCTTCTCGCGGATGTCGTCGCAGATGACAATGCGCCCGCGCCGCATCCGATGGCGGTCCGACTGATCGACTTGGCCATCAACCGCACGGAGCTGTTCCTCGAACTCCTGTTCCACGTACGCGCGCATCCTATGCTGCTCGCCGATCTCCTTCTTCACCCGCCCACTACGGCACTGGCCTGCTTGCTGGTCGCGCAGTGGCGATCGCCGACGGGTGCTTGGGATCGCAGCTTGGCTGAACGCGACGACCGGATCGCCCAAGTCGAAGTGTTCGCCGACGCTGCGGCGATCCTGGGCGAGTATCTGCAGGACTCGAGAGCGACCCCGGCCGAGGCCGCCGCGCTACTAAACTGGTTCCACGAAAGGGCTGGCTGCGGCTTCATTGACGACGTCGTCGGCAATGAAGCTCTGTTGGTGACACTGCGCCGCGAACTCGCTGGCGTGGCCCACGCCACTTTACGCGCCATGGCGGAATCTCTCGTTGGCCCGGGCCTTCAAAGCGGCCTGAGTGCTCCGGAATTTGCGGCCATTCTCGATCTTGTTGATCTTGGCGGCTTGGCAACCGACCTGGAACCTGCGGTTATCGTCGAAGCGTACGTTCAGTCAATACGCGCCGGTGAATACGGCCTTACTGCGCTTCGAATCGGCGTCGCCAGCGCTGTGGCCCTTGCCCAACTGGCGGCGCGGACGTCCGAGCTACGCCAGACGTTTCTCTACCCATTACAGATTCAAGCACGCTTGGCGGCAGCGACCACGGATGACAACATATACATTCTCACGGACTCCATCGGACGATCGGTGCGGGCGCACATCCGAATCCTCAGCCGGGTCCTCGTGGGGTCGCGCAACGTTGACTCTGACGATCTGGTCGGCGCACTCGTTGCGGCTGTCCGGGTCGGGGCACTCGAACACAAGGAAAAGGGCCGCGTTTCGGCCTTCGCACCACGTTTCGAGGAAAGCGTCGTAGGCCCGTTGCAGGACCGCCCGCTGGCGGCCGATCTCGGCGCCGCGCTATGCGTCTTGAGCGGCGTGCAGCAGACGGCGCTTCTAGACGCGGTTCTTGAGACAGATGAGCCACTGATCTTGGCGCAGCTTCTTTCGTTTGTCAGCTCACCGATGCTTCGAGCCCGTATTGAACAGCGCATCACCGCGCTGGCGCCATCGGACGCAGGTGCCATCCGATCCTTGCCCGAGATGCAGGCGCGGATCGACGAATTGCTGACAGCGGGAGTCGCCGACGCGGCCGCGCGATATATGGACGCTGAGGTTAACCTGAAAACCTTGGGCCAACCCGCTGGGCGCGAATTTATCCGCTTTCGAAACCAACTCCGACTGCATTACCTCCGGGAAGATTGGTCGGCGATCGTCACCACGCCTAGTCCCACCTTCCAGACGCCACTCGATCAGGCCTCGGCCGAGGAAACTCTCAAACTGTTTAAGGGCATCGCAGCGCTGAAGGGCCCCACGCCTAACCCGGAAGAGGCAAAGACGATCTTTGCCGATCTATTCGCGCGCCGACCCGCGACGGCCTACGCCAGCAACTGGTTCGCAGCCGAACTGAATCGGCTTCTGCATGCGGACAGCTTTGGGCTGCTGAAAGGCGCTGAAGTTCTCGAAGGGCGTCGCGCGTTGGCCGAACTCGAACGCATGCTGACCTTCGTCCCGGCAAATGCGTCCTTGGACGACGAGGTGACGCAGTGCAACAAGGCCCTTCTTCTCCTGGCCATAGGCGAGCCTAGCCAGGCTTTGGCGGTAGTCACCATGACCCCGCTTGTTCGATTACAAGACACCGCCGCCGCTTATCGAGCTGTTGCGCTTGCGAGATTAGGCCAGAGAACTGAAGCCGTTGCCGCACTTGATACGGCCGAGCACTCTTATGGTACGACCACGGTCCTTGTAGCCGCACGTGAGCACATAGCCAGCGGCATCGCGTTCAGCTCCGCCCCCGACGTCTCCTTCGAAGACGACGTTCGCGATATTGCACCGGTAATCGCGCGGTTCAGAACGATGCATCCTACCAACCAGGCGCGGGTGCTGAATCAAAACAGCGATCCCTTTGTAGCGTTAGTAGTCGAGCACGTTAGGGCCGCCGCCGACAGCGTGGTGTCTCTCGTCCCGATGATGAAGGGCGTTAGGATCGACGCCATCGAAGACGACCTTACAGCGTTCATCCACCACCTCCTAGCCGCCCGTGTCCACTTCCTGGGCTGGTCCGTCGCCGATCAATCCAAGGGTGGATTCACCGCGAAGGGGAACCCTGGGGAGCGGGATCTCCTGCTGAAGTGGAGTAGCTCAATTCTGGCGTTGATCGAAGCGGTCGTCTGCGACAAACCGCTCAGCAACGAATCGATGCGCGCGTATCTGGAGAGCCATTTTCAGAAGCTGTTCGCTTATGGCAATGCCCGGCTGTTTTTCCACCTTACGTACGCCTACATCGAGGACAAGGCATTGCTGAGGACCTTCCTCGAAAGAATCGCCAAGTCGGCTGCGCCACAGGGGTTTGTGTTCAATGGGCTTGACCCGATCACCGCAACAGACTCACAGCCGTCCGGATTCGCCGCGCGTTATGACACCGACTCCGGCGAGATGAAAGTCATATTCCTTGTGCTAGACCTTGGCCAGCAACGGCAGCGACAGGCCGCCAAGCTTGCCAAAACGACCAAGGATCGCAAAGCATCAGCCTCTTCCAATGACACATGAGCCTGGAGGAGGCGACGTGATTCCAACGAGACATGAGCCTGGATGGTTCGGGGCGGGGTCATCCTTGGGGGATGATCGTGACCCTGAAGAAGCACGCGCTGGCTTCGCTCGATGAGGTTCGCGCCTTTCTTGATGGCAATGCGCCAGTGCAGTTCATCGCCCCGGTGGGCACGGCCCGCTATAGCTGGCTGGAAGACACGCTGCGCCTATTCCGCTACAACGCCCACAAGCGGGCCTAATAGAGCTTGTTACAGGTGTTGCCGAGCGCGTGCGCGAATCCTTGGCCGACCCGAAGTTGGGTCAAGTGCGCGCGGCGCTCTCCCGCTTGGTGAACGCCTTTGCGTCCGAAAACGCGCAGGCTCGCTCGTCGGGCGCTGCGCCGCAATGACATAGGAGACCCGTATGGCGACGCAATCAACCATCGAGTGGACGGAGCAGACGTGGAATCCAACTACCGGCTGTACCAAGGTCTCACCGGGATGCAAGCACTGTTACGCCGAAGTGATGGCGCGGCGGCTGCACGCGATGGGTGCGCCCGGCTACGAAAGCGAGTTCAAGCTCACGGTGCATGTGAACCGGCTGGAACAACCGCTGATGCGCAAAAGGCCCACCACGTATTTCGTGAACAGCATGAGCGACCTGTTCCACGAGGCCGTGACGGATAAGTTCCTCGACCGAGTGTTCTCGATCATCGAGGCCACGCCGCACCACACCTACCAAATCCTCACCAAGCGCGCGGAGCGCCTGCCCGAGTATTTCGCGCGGCGGGCCTGCCCGCAGAACGTGTGGCTGGGCGTGTCGGTGGAGGACAAGAAGTACGGCGTGCCGCGCATCGACCACCTGCGCAAGGTGGATGCACACATCCGCTTCCTGTCGGTCGAGCCGTTGCTGGAAGACTTGGGCTGCATCAACCTGAGCGACATCCATTGGGTGATTGTCGGCGGTGAATCAGGCCACAAGGCCCGCCCCATGCGCGAGGAGTGGGTGGAAAACGTGCAGGGGCAGGCCGAGGCTGCTGGTGCGGCCTTCTTCTTTAAGCAATGGGGTGGCTGGGGCGCTGACGGCGTCAAACGCCACAAGAAAGCGAACGGACGCATCTTCCGTGGCCGCACATGGGACGACTATCCGGAAGCGGTTGCGCAACTCTAGAATTTGAACGCGCTCTGGCCCTCGACGTTGGAGGCCGTGGCCCAGAACTTGTGCGGCAGCGAATGCTTGGCCGCCATCAGCAACCAGTACAGCGGCTGCTTGTTGCCTCCCGTGAGCAAGCGCATGTCGGTGGAAGGCCACACGCCAAGGTCTGCGACCTTGTCGCGCCAGAACTGGAAAATCTGCTGGCGAAGTTCCTGCTGGCCCTGAGCGATGGATACCCTCTCCCGCCATCCGGGCGCGAAGGTGTCGAACGGCGAATTGTGCGTGGTCGCGTAGGTCACGACGTTACGCTGCAAGTCCATCTGGCTGATGTGCACCAGTATGTCGATGCGCCTGAGCGTTGACAGGGCGACGATGATGTCAAAGTTCAACGCGGCCAGATCGAAGGGATCGAGAAACGCGAAATGCAGGCCGTAGGCGTTTAGCTGTGCGATGACTGGTTTCACAGCATCGACTGCGGTGCCATCGACTTCAACCACCGGCGCGCCTAAGTTGCGCAGGCGCCTTGCAGCGGCATGACGTCGCTCGGTGTCGAGGTCGCCGATAAAGACCTGCGAGAAAGGCGCGTTGCCCTCATGGCTCGTCTTCCACGCAGCGACGACACCGCCATCAATCCATTCTCCGGAGTCTCTGACCTTACATCGGCCCGGGCCACAGAACAGGTCGATGTAAGTCGCGCCCGCCTTGTTACGGCCAAGATACTTCGCGCGGGTGCTGCGCGAAATGTTGATGTAGCGGCACAGGTAGTCGTGCTTCTCTTTGGCCCAGACGCCTACTTCCTCGGCAGGCAGGCCATCGTCTCCATCGATCAGCTTTCCCATCGTGCTCACCCTCGCATTGATCTATTGCGCTTGCTGGATCGCCCGACGTAGCGATGCAGAAACTTCCCAAACGTGGGAATGGCCGCCCAAAGATTTGGAAGCTTTGATGCGATTGTTGCATTCCAGGAGGTTCAGTACGAAGCCGACAAAAGTGCGGGGCTTGCGTACGCTGTGCGCGGCGCTTCTTCAGCAGCAGGCGAGGCTGCGTGCGGTCCAGCGCCCGCACCTCTGGACCGCATCTTCCCGAAACAGGCGGAAACCACTGGCGTCATCGATGAGGATGCGCTTCGATCCTATGCCGAAAAGCTGTGCCAGACGGCCGGCATCGTCAACATGTGAGAGGCAGCATCGCCTACTGCCTCAACAAAGTGACAATCTGCTGCAAGTTGAGACCGCCACCTACCAAACTCGCGCGCATTGGCCCAAAGATGGCAAGCATGCGCTTGTAGCGCCCAAAAGTTGGGCAGTGTGAATTCATATCACGCACCTTGAAGCGGCTGAAACGGTCCATCCCATCGACTAAGAAGCGGGCGATGCTCATTTGGCTGCCTTCTTGGTTGCCATCGAATCCAGGGAATTTCACGTCCGAGGCCCATTCGCCGACTTCAGCCACGAGGGCGGTTTTCTGCTCGGGAGTGAGCCGATCGTAGGCTTCCTCGATGAATGACCACATATCGAGCACATCAACGACATGGGACACATCTTGCGGGTCGTCCACATGATCGTGAAAAACTCCCTGCATATCCCACTTCGGAGCCCAATAGTGCCCTCCATGGATGACCTCGGCCAGGAAGTTCGGGTTCGACTCTGGGTTCTTGACATTGAGGGCCTTGAACAGATCGCCCATCATCAAGATGAGCATCTTTTCCCCGTCACTGAAATGCACGGCTCGGCTAGAACCTGCTGACAGCCCAAGGTTGACCAATCTGCGCACAGCTTCCGCGCGCGATGGGTTATCAGGTTGCTCATCGGCCCACGCATCAACCCGTGACAGTTGCTCTTCATCGATTCGAAGTTCAAAGCGTTCTGATTTCGTGACCATCACACACTTCCTTCTGTTAGGTACGTACATAGGTACGATAGTACCGTATTGATGTACGACTATCAAAGTGGTAAGCTTGCCTCGCTCATAAACGACCGTTTGATGTACGCCTCGCATAGAGCGCCCAAACGGGCAGTTTTCGGTTGCCAACGCGCAAAACAATGCGTAAAGTATTCAACGTCCAATCAAGGTGCGTTTGAATGCTCATCGGCTATGCCCGCGTCTCCACTCAAGACCAGCATCCCGAGCTTCAGCTTGATGCGCTGAAGGCGGCGGGCTGCGAGCAGGTCTTCCAAGAAAAGTTGACCGGCAAGATCGCCGACCGGCCGGAGCTCGCCGCCTGCCTGCGCACACTGCGCAAGGGTGACACGCTGGTGGTCTGGAAGCTCGACCGCCTGGGGCGCTCCCTCAAGCACCTGGTCGAGATCATCCACGACCTGGAGCAGCGCGGTGTGGCCTTTCGCTCCCTGACCGAGAGCATCGACACCGCCAGCGCCGGCGGCAAGTTGATCTTCCACGTCTTCGGCGCGCTGGCCGAGTTCGAGCACAGTCTCATCCGCGAGCGTACGCTCGCCGGATTGGCGGCTGCGCGTGCCCGCGGCCGCAAAGGCGGGCGCAAGCACAAGCTCGGTGCCGACGATGTGCGCAAAGCCGCTGCGATGTTGCGCGACCCTTTGATGACCAAGACGGAGGTGGCACGGCATTTCAAGGTCTCCCGCGTCACCCTGAACAAGGCGCTGGAAGGCGCCGGCTATCCGCCCAATCCCGCCGCCATGCCCATCCCTGACGACTTCAGCCCATGACCAACGCCGAATTCAAAAAACTTCTGTGGGACGCCGCCGTCAAGCTGCGCGGCTCGCTCTCCGCCGCCGAGTACAAGTACCCCGTGCTCGGCCTCGTGTTCCTCAAGTACGTGTCCGACGCTTTCGAGGCCCAGGCCGACGTGATCCGTGCCCGTGCAGCCAACCCGGCGCGGGACGAGTACGTGGACGACCCTGCCCTGCGCGAAGAGCTTGTGCAGCAATGGGTACAGGACAAATCGTTCTTCGAGGCCGACAACGTCTTCTGGATCCCGGAAGATTCCCGGTATCTCAAGCTGCTCGCCCAGGCCAAGCATGCAAACATCGCCCACAAGCTCGACGCCGCGATGGCCGCGATCGAGGTCGAGAACCCCAAACTGCGCGGCGTGCTGTACCGCGATTTCGGGCGCCTGGCGATCGACGCCGGCAAGATCGGGGATCTGCTGGGCATCATTGCCAAGATGCGCTTCGACCCCAGGGAGCACGCCTCGCGCGACGTGTTCGGCGAAGTCTACGAATACTTCCTCGGCAACTTCGCGCTCGAAGAGGGCCAGAAGGCCGGACAGTTCTACACCCCGCGTCCGGTGGTGCAGACGCTGGTGGAGGTGCTAGCTCCGTTCGAGGGCCGCATCTACGACCCCTGCTGCGGGTCGGGCGGCATGTTCGTCTACTCCGAGCGGTTCATCGAGGCGCACGGCGGCAGGAAGGGGCAAGCTGTCATCTACGGCCAGGAGATGACCGCCACCACCCGCAAGCTAGCCTGCATGAACCTGGCGATCCGCGGATTGGACTACGACATGGGCCGGGAATACGCCGACACCTTCGGCAACGACCAGCATCCCGACCTGCGCGCCGACTACATCCTGGCCAATCCGCCGTTCAACATGGAGTGGGAGGCCAAGGCGCTGTCGGAAGACAAGCGCTGGGTGTACGGCACGCCGCCGGCCAAGAACGCGAACTACGCCTGGCTGCAGCACATCCTGTCCAAGCTTTCGGCCCACGGTCGCGCCGGCGTGGTGCTGGCCAACGGTTCGATGTCGAGTGGCCAGTCTGGCGAAGGCGTCATCCGTCAGGCCATGCTCAAGGGCGACGTAGTCGAGGCCATGGTGGCGCTGCCCGGGCAACTGTTCACCAACACGCAGATTCCGGCCTGCCTGTGGTTCCTGAGCAAGAACAAGGCGCCGGGGAAGAACGGCAGCGTGGATCGGCGCGGGCAGGTGTTGTTCATCGATGCTAGGAAACTCGGCGCGGTGCGCATCAGCCGCACGCAGATCGCGCTATCCGACGAGGAAATCCAGCGTATCGCGCAGACCTATCACGCCTGGCGCGGCACCACCTGGGCGCAGGGCGGCTATGCCGACGTGCCGGGGTTCTGCAAGAGTGCTGCGCTGGAAGAAATCGCCAAGCACGGCTACGTGCTCACGCCGGGGCGCTATGTGGGCGCCGAGGATGCCGAGGAGGACGACGAGCTGTTCGAGGAGAAGATGGCGCGGTTGGTGACCACCCTGCGCGAACAGCAGGCCGAGGCTTCTAAGCTCGATGCTTCCATTGCAACGAATCTGCGCGAACTCGGTTTTTGGAGCGGCGCGGCATGACGCCTGAAGCGCTCCATCAGCTCGTCCAGACGGGTGAAACACTGGCCGTGGAATTCAAGAGCGAGGAGCGTTCGCCGCTCAACGACCGCGAACTGGTCGAAACCATAGTCTGTTTGGCCAATCGCGCCGGCACCGAACCGTCTCATTTGTTGCTTGGCGTGGAGGACGACGGCCGCGTCACGGGTAGTCGTCCGCATCACGGCACCACGACCGACACCGCCAAACTCGCGGCACTGATCGCCAACCGCACGCGGCCCTCGCTGTCCGTGTACATCGAAGCCGTGGCCTTGGGCAGCAAAACGGTGCTGGTCATCGAAGTGCCGCCGCAGCGCCAACCCGTGTGCACGAGCGACGGTGTCTTCCTGCGCCGTGCCCTGGGCGGTGATGGCAAGCCCGCTTGCGTGCCCATGGACGGCTTTGCCGTGCAGTCTCTGCAAGCCGACCGCGGCCTGCTCGACCCGTCGGCGCAGATCGTCGCCGGCATCCGCTGGGAAGATCTCGACCCCTTGGAGTTCGAACGCTTCCGCCGCAGCGTGCGCGAGCGCCGCGGGCGCAGTGATGAATCCTTGCTGGAACTACCCGACTTGGAACTGGCCAAGGCACTCGGAGTAGTAGAAGCCAACGGCAGCGTGCGCGGTGTGCGTCTGGCCGGGTTATTGCTGTTCGGCAAGGAAGATGCTTTGCGCAAACATCTGCCGAGCCACGAAGTTGCCTTCCAAGTGCTGCGCGGCCTAGGCGTGGAGGTCAACGACTTCTTCCGTTGGCCGCTCTTGCGCGTGATAGAAGAGATCGAGACCCGCATCCGCGTCCGCAACCGTGAACAGGAGCTCATGGTGGGCTTGTTGCGGGTGGGCGTGCCGGATTATCCGGAGCGCGCGCTGCGCGAGGCGCTGGCCAATGCACTCATCCACCGTGACTACCAGCGCCTGGGCGCCGTGCACTTCCAGTGGCACGACGAACACATCGAAATCACCAGCCCCGGTGGCTTTCCCGAAGGCGTGCGGCTGGACAACTTGCTCGTCACCACGCCGCGCCCACGCAACCCGCTGCTGGCCGACGCTTTCAAACGCGCCGGCATCGTCGAGCGCACCGCACGTGGCATCGACACCATCTTTTACGAACAACTGCGCAATGGACGGCCCGCACCGTCCTACGCACGCAGCAACGAGGCGACCGTCAGCGTCGTCATTCCCGGTGGTGCGGCCAATCTCGACTTCGTGCAACTCCTGGTAACTGAGGCTCAAGGCGGTCGTGAGCTAAGGCTGGATGAGCTGCTTCTCCTCAACGCCTTGTGGCGCGAAGGCAACCTGGATACTGGCAACGCCGCCCGCCTCACCCAGAAACCCGAAACCGATGCCCGCGCGACGCTGCATCGCTTAGTCGAAGCGGGCCTCATCGAAGAGCGCGGCCAAAAGAAGGGCCGCACCTGGCACCTCTCGGCTGCCGCCTACCGGGCGCTCGGCGACAAAGCCGCCTATGTGCGCCAGCGCGGTTTCGAACCCCTGCAGCAGGTACAGATGGTGCTGCAGTACGTGGAAAAGCACGGGCGCATCACGCGCAAGGAGGCAGCGGAGTTGTGCCGGATCACCGGCCCTCAGGCCTATCGCCTGCTGGATCGACTTGCACAACAAGAGCTTGTCGAGCGTGAGGGCATGCGCGGTCGCGGCGTCGGCTATCGAAGGAAACCACGATGAACACCGGAAATGCACGGAAATGCACGGGAAATGCACGCGTGCATTCATTTGCGCTCCGCGTGCGTTGGGAGACTCAAGCCGCCAAGCTTATCGGCCGGCTCGCGAAGCCGGTCCCCGCCATCACAGCCAACCTGAAGGGGCTTGGGTATGGCGAGTGAGACTCGACCATTTGGCGATCTATTTGCTCAGCGGCCACAAAATGGACTCACTCGGCCCAAGGCCGTGCGTGGCGATGGAGTGAAGATGGTCAACATGGGTGAGCTCTTCGCTCATCCCCGAATCCGGAACGCGCAAATGGACCGCGTTCCGCTGAGCAAATCCGAGTCCGAGAGGTTCCTGCTCTACGAAGGCGACCTGCTGTTCGCTAGGCAATCGTTGGTACTGGAGGGGGCTGGCAAGTGCTCGATATTCCTGAAGGACGACGAGGCAGTTACCTTTGAGTCGCACGTGACCCGCGTCAGGCTCGACCTTCGAAAGGCGGATCCAATTTTTTACTTCTACTACTTTCAGTCGTATCACGGCCGATCTGCCATTCGTAGCATTGTTGAGCAGGGCGCAGGTGCGTCGGGAATTCGTGGAAGCGATCTCAAAACGCTGGATGTTCAGTGGCCACCGCTCCCCGAGCAACGCGCCATCGCCCACATCCTCGGCACGCTGGACGACAAGATTGAACTGCTGCGCAAGCAGAACGAAACGCTTGAGGCGATGGCCCGGGCGCTGTTCAAGGACTGGTTCGTGGACTTCGGGCCGGTGCGGGCGAAGAAGGAAGGGCGCGAGCCCTACCTGCCGCGCGAGGTGTGGGATCTGTTCCCGGATAGGCTGGTGGAGTCGAAGTTGGGGGAGATTCCGGAGGGGTGGGAGATAGGGACGCTTGGAGATGTCGCGGAGCATCCCCGCCGAGGCATGCAGCCGAACAGCATTAAGCCGGAGACTGCCTACATCGCGTTGGAGCACATGCCAAAGCGGTGTATCGCACTCTCCGACTGGGGGATTGCCAACGGACTTGAAAGCAACAAGTTCGAATTCCGAAAGGGCGAGATTCTGTTCGGTAAGCTCCGGCCGTACTTTCACAAGGTCGGCATCGCACCATTGGATGGCGTGTGCTCAACAGACATCGTGGTCGTGACGCCGCGAAGCGTTGACTGGTTCGGCTTTGTGCTAGCTCATGTGTCGAGTGACAACTTCGTCGAGTACACGAACGCCGGCTCGACCGGAACGAAGATGCCGCGGACCAGTTGGACTGACATGGCGCGCTACAACATCGCGGTGCCGCCGAAAATTGTCTCCCGATCATTCAGCCAGATGCTACGACCGTCCGTTGACCGCATCATCGCCGGTATTCATGAATCCCGTGCCCTCGGCGCCCTGCGGGACTCCCTGCTGCCCAAGCTCATCTCCGGGGATCTGCGCGTGAAGGACTCAGCGCTGGCATGGCCCGATGATGCGTTGGATTGAACTGGAGATACAGACCATGATCAACCCGATTCTTGAACTCGGTGAGGCTCTGCGCAAACCCCGCTTCAGCTTCAACCAGGCATTGTTCCTTTTCGCGATACCGGTTGCCTTGTGGATGTTCGCCCAGTCTAGGCAACGAGATAAAGAAATCGTCAAGAACATCGTTGGCGTACAGCGTAGGCTTCGCGCACCAATCTCCGTCTTGACTCCTGCAGGCAGCCGCGCCGTCGTCGACTTTGACGATTACGCGCAGCTGATCTTGTCCATTCCTTTGCCGGATCGGCATCCTCGGTACAAGGAATGCTTCGGAGCCGCCCGGCGTGCATTGCTGATTGCCTGGACGGAAATTGCCTCCGGACAAGATGTAGCGCACGGCATCGAGCTTGGCCGTTTTTCGGCGTTCGCGGCGCTGGACGCGGCTATTGAGCACCACCCCAACTACAAAAAGATTCCCGCCAACTTCACAGGCAAGGCTTGGGGCTTTACTGGCAGGTTACAGTCCTTCGTTGAAGGTGCCACGCCTGAAACGCTTTTCGCGCTCGCCAAAGCTTCTGGATACTTGACAACTGAGTTGCGGGATTCCGCCATCCTGGATCTCGCAGTCGCGCGTAATGTCACCGGACATTGCAAGGAGTACACGTCGACGACCAGGACGTTATCCGCAAGTGTGGATTTGCGTCCAATCCACCTGGCCTCAGCCATGATCAGCGTGCTGCATTCATGATCGAAGCCGACCTCGAAAACGCCTGTATCGCCTGGTTCCAGGAGCTCGGCTACGCCTACAAGGCCGGCCCGGACATCGCCCCGCGCGGCGCGGCGCCCGAGCGCAAGAACTTCATCCAGGCCATCCTGCCCGGCAGGCTGCGCGACGCGCTTGAGCGCCTCAACCCCGGCCTGCCCGCCCCGACCATTGACGAAGCCTTTTCCCGCCTGGCCCAGTTCGCCGCCGGCTCGCTGATCGAGGGCAACCGTGAGCTGTACCACTGGATCCGCGACGGCGTGCCGGTGGAGATCGACACGCCCGACGGCAAACGCAGCGCCCGTGCCCAGGTGGTGGACTGGAGCAACGCCGCCAACGACTGGCTGGTGGTCAACCAGTTCTCGGTCAAGGGCAAGCTGCCGGTGCGCCCGGACATGGTGGTGTTCTTGAACGGCCTGCCGCTGGCGGTCATCGAACTCAAGAACCCCGCCGACCTGCAGGCCGATGTGCGCAAGGCCTACCAGCAGGTGCGCAACTACCAGGACGAGATCCCGCAACTGTTCGAGCCGACGGCGGTCAACGTCATCTCCGACGGCGGCCAGGCGCTGGTCGGCTCGATTACCACCGACTTCGACCGTTACGCGCCCTGGCGCTACGCCGAGGGCATCGACCCCAAGGGCAAGCTCGAACTCGAAGTGCTGGTGCGCGGCCTGTTCCGGCAGGACACCTTCCTCACCTACCTGCGCCACTTCATCCTGTTCCAGCGCGACAGCGGCAAGACGCTCAAGATCGCTGCGGGCTATCACCAGATGCGCGGGACACTGCGGGCAGTGCAGCGCGCAAAGGAGGCTCTGCAGCACAAGGACGGCTTGGGCGGCACGGTCTGGTTCACCCAGGGCTCGGGCAAGAGCTTCCTGGCCGTGTTCTACGTGGCGATGCTGCAGCAGGCGCCCGAGTTCGAGAACCCGACCTTCGTCGTCGTCACCGACCGCAACGACCTCGACGGCCAGCTTTTCGAGACCTTCGACGCCGCCTACGACAAGCTGCAGACACAGCCGGTGCAGGTGGACAGCCACGACGACCTGCGCAAGCGGCTGGGCGCCCAGGTGGCCGGCGGCATCTTCTTCACCACCATCCAGAAGTTCAAGCCCAAGGTCGCGGGCCAGCGCCTGGAGCCGATTTCGGGGCGCAAGAACATCGTCGTCATTTGCGACGAGGCCCACCGCACGCAGTACGGCTTCAGGGCTGTGGTGGACACCAGGACGGGCATCACCCGTTACGGCCTGGCAACCCACCTGCGCGACGCCTTCCCCCACGCCGTGTTCATGGGCATGACCGGCACGCCGACCTCGAAGGAGGACCGCGACACCGAGCGCGTGTTCGGCGACTACGTGGACATCTACGACGTGGCCGACTCGCAGGAGGACAAGACCACCGTCCCGATCCTGTACGAGGCCCGCGTCATCGACCTGGCCTACAACGAGCAGGTGGACGCCGAACTCGATGCCGACCTGGATGCATTGCTGGAGGACGAGGACGACGCTCTCAAGCAAAAGGCCGTCTTGCGCCTGACCCGTCTGGAATCGGTCGCGATGGCCAACAACCGGCTGGGCCGGCTGGCCGGCGACCTGGTCCAGCACTGGGAGAAACGCCTGGAGTCGCTCGATGGCAAGGGCATGATCGTGGCGATTTCGCGCAAGGCTGCGGTGGCCCTTTATGACGAAATCGTCAAGCTGCGCCCCGAATGGCAGGACCCGGACATCACCCGGGGCGTCATCAAGGTAGTGATGACCAGCCCGGCCTCGGACCCGCCGGAGCTGCGCGTCCACGCCACCAGCGCCGCGCAGAAGAAGCTGCTGGAACGCCGCCTGAAGGATCCTGACGATCCGCTCAAGCTCGTGATCGTGCGCGACATGTGGTTGACGGGCTTCGACGCCCCATCGCTGCACACCCTGTACGTGGACAAGCCCATGCAGGGTCACGGCCTGATGCAGGCGATTGCCCGGGTCAACCGTGTCTGGCGCGACAAGCCGGGCGGCCTCGTGGTCGACTACATCGGCATCGGCCCGGAACTGCGCGCCGCAATCGCTCAATACACCAATCTGCGCGAGCACGCCGATCCGCCAGTCGATTTCATCGACAACGCCATCCCGCCCTTGGTCGACACGATGGACGTGCTGCGCGGCATGTTCCACGGCTTCGACTACTCGGGCTTCCGGCAGTCCGCGCAGGCGATGCTGGCGCTTCTGGCGCCGGCGATGGATCACATTGCGGGATTCGACCCTGCCGACGATGGTCATGGCCGCAACCGCGGCATCAAGCGTTACTTGGACCAGACGGCCAGGCTCGCCCGGTTGCAGGCGCTCTGCGGCACACACCCCGAGGTGCTGGCCCTGCGCGAGGAGATTGCATTCTTCCTCGCCGTGCGGGTCTTGCTGACCAAGGCCAGCCGCACGGGCTCCGAGCAGGCGCGAACTGAGCGTGAGGCGGCGATGCGTCAGCTTGTCGCCAAGGGGGTCATCGTCGGGGAGGTGATCGACATCTATAGGAGTATGGGCCTGGACAAGCCCAACATTTCGGTGCTGGACGAGAAGTTCCTGGGCGAAATCGCCCAGGCACCGCAACGAAACCTTGCTGCCGAACTCCTGCAGCGCATCCTGGATGACGAGATCAAGGCGCGTGGCAAGCGCAATGTCACCCAGCAGGCTCTGTTCGCCAGCAAGCTTGAAGAGGCGGTGGCGCGCTATCGGGCCCGATCTCTGACGACCGTGCAGGTCATCGAGGAACTGCTTCGGATCGCGCACGAGATTGCCCAGGCCAAGCCTCCCGAGGGGATGTCGGAGGACGAGTACGCCTTCTACCAGGCCCTTGCGCAGAACGAATCAGCCTTGCACGTCATGGGAGAACCCGTGCTCAAGGCTTTGGCGCATGAATTGACCGACAAGCTGCGCAAATCGGCAACCGTCGACTGGAACAAGCGCGAAAGCGCTCGTCAACGCATGCGCGTCCTAGTCAAGGTGTTGCTTGGCAAGTACAGGTACCCACCGGACAAGCAATCCACAGCCATCGACAAGGTGATCGAGCAGGCTGAGTTATTCGCGGATGAATGGGCGATCGACAGTGAGTGACCCGAAGCCGCTGGTGACGTACACCCTGACCGGGGTGCGAAAGGCTGTTGGACGCGGCGTCACCGATCCGGAGTTTGGGGACATAGCCGCGATCATCAAACAAGACGGCCAGGAGTCGCGTGCACAAATCTATAGCGAATACGTGGCTGGACGACTTGCCGTCATGGTGGGGGTCACCGTCGCCGCTGGTGTTCTGGTCGTGCACGCCGCCGGCGTTCGCTACGCCAGCCTCAAAGTCGCCGAGGTGGGCTTCGCTTTGGCGGACATCGAGCAAGAACACGTCGATGAAGTCGTCGCGCGGTATCCCGTCGAGGCCGCGAATCTGGCAGTGTTCGATGTCTGGATCGGCAATGGCGACCGTGCAGGCAATCTCCGCGCGAATCTCCGGGAGTCGACCGACAACCTGATCATTGGTCTGGACCATGGCGGCAGTCTGCTCAGCGCCGGAGAAAGCATCGACGCGGCACTGCAGCGAATGCGGCGCACGGATTTCCCGCGAGGACACTTGTTTGCGGAGCGGCTCGACCGCCGACTGGCCGACGCAATGGTGGAGCGCATTGCGCGTCTCAGCGACGAGGCGATCCATGACGCCTGCGTGCTGGGCGAGACTCTGGGTTCCGTCATTCTGCCGGATCAGGCCGACCTGGCCGACGCCTTGGTCTGGCGGCGCGATCACTTGAAGGGCATCGTGTACCAGACGCTATTCCTTCCCGGGCAGGCCGTCCTGCAATGCCCATCTTGAGGCCATCCAGCGCTTCTGCTCGGGCGTCAAACCCTTCATGGTGCGTTCGAGCTTGCTGGCCTCGGAGCGATTAGCGCAGACGGTGGCAGAAATCATCCGCTTCGGTCGGTTCAGCCGCGTAAACATGGCTCCCTTGCCGCTCGCATGCTTACGAAACCGCTCGGCAAGATCGGGTGTAATGCCTGTGTAGAGCCTGCCGTTTTCACATTCCAGCAGGTAGACGAACCACACAGGACTACTCGGTGCGCTCGCCACGAATGACCTCATTGCGCGATTTCACGATCTCGGGATCGACCGTCATCTGAAGATCCCAAGGGAACGCTTGCTCGATGTAGGCGACCGTTCCCAAGCTCATCCCAGTGATGCGACTGATGGCCCCGCGATCGGTGATGCCTGATCGGATCATGTTCGCAACCGCGGTCAACCGAAGCTTCTTCACCGGAACAACAACAAGTTTCCTGACCTTCGCGTTCAGCATCCAAATGGTGTATGAGAAAATGGGGGCATCTTGATTCGTGCTGGTTGCGCCAACCGTTGGATGCACTCGCTGTAAAAACTTCGACGTGAGCGTGTCCAGCTGTGTCCACTGGTCCGCGAACAGAGCTTCGAGTTGATCTTCGCGAAGTCTGAAGTTGGCAAAAGTAAGTTCGTGGCAGCGCGCAATGGTTTGCCCCCAAAGCATCAGCATCAGCGCGGCCAGAACGACTTGATTGTCCTTATGTTCTACGACGCGACGCAGGATCTGCATCGCATCGGCTGCGCTCACCATAGCGTCTGATGGAGGTTTGCGTCGGATCCGCGGACGAACCAGGTGTTGCGTCAGGCGATACTTTCGCTTCACCTGCGTCAGGAACGTGTGCGCTCTCTCGCCGGCTTTGTTGTTGATCTGTGCAACGTACAGGTCGAGATGCTGTTGCGAAACCTCAGGCCAGAATTCCAAGCCTTGTTGCGCGAGAAACTCGCAGAAACGGCGCGCATCCGACTCGCGCCTCCGCACGGTCAACTCGCTGTACCGGTGGCCCCGCTCGATCTTGATGTCACGTTTGCGGCGCGTGCTGGCGGCAAACCATTGGATGGCCGCTTCGAAGTCGGCGGGAAGCGGTGTTTCCATGCGGGTCTGTGCGCGGTTGGGTGGTGGCGCAGGCCGGAGCATCGCTCCTGCGAATGCGGGCGCAACCGCGGCGCGCAGCGATGAGTCTCGATCAATACGGGCAAGCAACGCGGATACCGCATTCTTGCCGAATTCGATCACGAGTTTCTCCGCGTCCGATTCGCGCAAGGGCTCGGAAGCCGTAAGCGCGAGAATCTCCATCGCCATGCGAATACGCCGTCGATGAGCAACCGTCTTCACTTTGGATTTCTGGCGAAGCGGCGGAATGGCGCTTAGCATGGCTTGTGCGTGGCGGTGCTCCATCAATTGCCAGCACGTCTCGGGCAAATCGCCATGTACTCCTCCCGCGCACGTCAGGCAGGTGTGCCGCAGGCCATCTCGTTGCGGATCCGCCGCGAACAGGCTGTCACACGCAGCACAGGGCCGCCGCCTGGATTTAATGGAGCGGAGCGGCATCTACGTGTGCCCCAGTCACGGCGTCTTGTAGGGGAAGAGGACTCCTTTCGGCCCAGTTGAGCGATCGAACGCTGTCTTCGGAGCAGTTCCCTTGGGTCCAGCGCCAACCTTTGAAACCGCCCAGGATGGCCCATGCGGCTCGGCGTGAGCATCAGCCTTGATTGGCAGCACTTGCGGCTGTACAACGCCGCTCCTCAGTATGACCGCATGCGGCGGCGGCACCAACGTGCCGGGGTCGATTGTTTCACCAGCCTCGAGCTCGATGGTGATGTCGTAAAGATCTGACGGCATGCATTGCAAGACGTTGCATGCGAACGTGACGAACCTCAGGTCTGTGGCGGGCGGATCGTCTTTTTCAAAGCGCGTCGCGTGCGAACTAGACATGGGGTAGCCCGCATCAACCATGCGGCGCGCAAACTCGCTCGCGCTGCGAATGCGTCGCTTGCGCAACAACTCGGACAGCCGGTTCTTAAGCGTGATCTTCATGGTCAATCTCTGCAGTCGTGCGGTTGATGGCTTCGGAGAAGATGGTGATGGCCCGAGCGACCTCGTCGCCAATGTTCTGTGGATTGGCGTGACAGTAGGTTCCATACGTTGTGGATAGATACTCATGACCGAGCTGGTGTCGCAGTCCTTCGGCGCCAAGGATGTCCTTCATCAGCGTCGCATAGGTGTGCCGCAGCATATGCGGCTTGACTCGGAACGGGATCGCGGCGAGTGCAGCGATGTCTCGGAGCGAGCGCCTGACTTGCTCTGTGCACAGCGGTCTGCCGCGCTCGGAAAGGAACAGCAGTGTCGGGTCGGGTGTATTGACGCTCAGAAACACTGGCCTGACGTCCTGGATGTACCACTCCATGACAATCCTGACCAGCGGGTTGATCAACCGGACGATGCGCCGTTTGCGGCCTTTCCCGAATACGCTCAGTAGCGCGTAAGCGCCGAACTGAGGCTGCCCAGAATCGGGCAGCCAGTCCGTAGTTTTTAAGTTGACGAGTTCATCGACGCGAATACCTGTGAGAAGCATGAGCGTTATCATCACTCTGTCGCGGCGCAAAGGGTTGAAGGCCTTGCTGCGAGATTGCTCAGCCAACTTGATCTGGCAATCGTACGTGTCGATGAGCTTGTCGCATTGCTGGGCTGTCAGGGGCCGAATCTCTTGCCGGCGCTCGTACCGTTTCCGTTTGATCGCAACGGCGTTTTCCTGGGTGACAAAGCGCTGTGGCTGCTTGCCAAATCTCCGATGAATCTCATTCTTGATGCTGAGCGAGTCAAGCAGATAGGTCTGGAATGCCCGCAGGTAAGTGATGTATGTGGATTGCCTGCCAAGGCCGATGCCATCCGCCACCACCTTGTGCGCGAGAAACTCATCCAGGTCTTGCTCAGTCCATTCCCAGGGCGGCTGCCCGACGTAACGTGAGAACGCGCCGAGCGCGCCCATAGCGATCGCGACGGTACGCTTCGCGTTTGCCTGGGTACCAAGGAGATGCTTTTCAAACAGAGAGAACAGAAGCTCTGCGTGCTCGGCCTCGTCCTTCCGGACCGGCCTTGCGCGGCTGCCATGAGCCGCTGGCGGCACGCTCCCCGTTCCGTCAGGGCCTGCAGATTGCACTGGCATGTTGCCCTGCGCAATTGTGACGATATTATCCACCATAGGATAAGTTATTGCATATCAAGCAATATTTGTCAAGTCCATGCAACACCCGCGCGGCGAGTGCAGTCTGAGCGCATCGTCAGCCCCGCCGACCATCCGCTGCACCTCGCGCCGCAACGATCGCACGCAACGACCACGGGTCTGGAGGGATGAGAAAACCTGCACACCACGCAATAATCTTGCATGGAAAGATCCATAATAGGTTGGATATCTGTGAAAACGTTTTCCCCGCACACGCGGGGATTGCTCGACACTATGCGATGCATACGCGGCTCAAGAATTCCAGGACAAGGGCATGAATAACAAGGCACAAGCAGAATCGCAGCAGGAGTGGTTGCGATGGGCGCCACAGTCCATTCATACCGAGCATGAAGCCATTGAACGGTTTGAGCAGGCCGAAAGACGGTGGTGGACAGAGTGCCGCGAAGCCACCGTGCGCGCACACGAACAGGGCTATGTTGTGATGCTCGGAGCCGGTCGTCATGCAAGGCATGAGAGTGCCCATGCGACCTATCAGGAAGCCGAGCAAGCGGCCCTTGAAGCGGTGCAAAATGCCAGGCACCTCGCTTTGGGAATCATCCGGGCCAAGATCCTGCACGGATGGCACGACAGCACACCGTTCATGGGCGCGACGCTGGGCACAGCGGAGCGCGACATTCCCATACTGATTCGGAGAGCACCATGCTCGAACGACGAATTGGGAAAGGACACGGACGGCAACACCAGCGAACCGCCTGTCGTTGCCATATACCGAGGCGAATCAGTTGAGCGCCCAAGCGTGCAAATCACGTGGGATGACGAACGTTCACGCTCTGAACTGGCGGCGCGCTATGCGTCGGGAATGCACCGCAAACAGCAGGAGGTCGCGGTGGCTTTGCGTCAGTTTGCGCAGAAGACTGCTACAACTGACCTTGTCATGGGCACACGGATGAAATGTCAGGAGGTGGCTACAGTAGACGGCGAGCACGTGGTACTTCTTGGACCTGTGCGACTCGATCCTGCAGGAGACGCTGAGGCAAGAGTAGCTCTACAAGATGGGGCGAGAGTTTGGCTGCCTGTAAGCGCATTTTGACCGGCCGGGATCCGGCAGATCCGCATGATGTCGCAGTCGCAACTACCAGGCCGCTGCGATGGCCGTTGGAACCCTGGGACTGAACGTCACCTCGTTTGAACCCAACCCGTCGCAACTACCAGGCCGCTGCGATGGCCGTTGGAACCCACCCATTGCGATCCCCAGTGCGTGGACTCTGCTGGTCGCAACTACCAGGCCGCTGCGATGGCCGTTGGAACAAGAAAATCGCGGGGGGTGCAAAATGACCCCCGAGGTCGCAACTACCAGGCCGCTGCGATGGCCGTTGGAACATCTTACGGCCCTCGCGGGCCGTGCCCCTATAGGTGTCGCAACTACCAGGCCGCTGCGATGGCCGTTGGAACTCGGTTCGCGGGACGCCGGTAAGCGCATCCCTATAGTCGCAACTACCAGGCCGCTGCGATGGCCGTTGGAACAAGGCGCTGCGCCGGCAGGCTTCACGCTCGCAGCGTGTCGCAACTACCAGGCCGCTGCGATGGCCGTTGGAACTGTACCACAGCCAACTGTGCGGAAACAGGCCGCGGGCGACGCAATTCGCGCGAACCAGCCGAAATGCAAGAACGAAAACCGCCGCAAGCGGGGTCCATCGAACGGGCATTGAGGTGGAATCAAAGGGTTACGTCTCGCGCGAACCCGCCGTGTTCTCGCCGTCGATTGTGGTTCGCGCACGATTGGCCACCCGAGCGGCGTGCATCTTCGCCAGCTTGCCCCGTTTCTTCTCCTCTGCGGCGTGACGGAGCGCCAACGTCTCTTGCCAGAACGCTTCCGTCGCCTCCTCGAGCTGCTCGTTTCCAGCCTGCCACGCCCGGGCGGCCCCATTACGCTTCCGGTCCACCACGGCACCACAATCCGCGCAATGGAGCACCTGGCCATCCGTATCATCCCCCTTGGTCGATCCGCCACAGTACGCGCATCGCGCCGTGGTTTCGCCCGTCAGTTCCAGGACGGCACAGTCGGCCTTGACGGCTGCCTGACGGATCGCGGACTCGAGTTCGTAGAGTGCGGCAACGACACGCCCGGCCCGGGCTTTCCGGGCCAGATCGGTGCGCTCGCCGGTACGCTCGTCCAGGACGAGCGCGGCATCGGCGAGGTTGAGGGGTTCGATCAGGATGGCGCTGTACCGGGATGCGAGATCCTTGGCCACTTCGCGGTAGTACGTCTTCCGTGCTGCACGCGCACGTCGTGCACCATGCGCGCTGGCCTGCCAGTCCAGTCGGTCGATTTTGCGCCATTGCTCAAGCCAGTCTGGCACTTCCAGGCTGGCGGCGCGCAGCAACGCGCAGAACCGGTGCAGGCGGCGCGGCGCAACGTGCGTGGCGGGTAACCGCCGCAGGATCTGGAACTCGTTCGCGGCTTTGGCGAGGGCCTCGCCGGCGTCATCCTTCGGCGTGACTTCGGCTGTATCCGGGATCGTGGTGAGCGCCTGGGGCCACTGATCCCAGGACTTGAACGCGGCGACCACACCATCCCGCGCCTGGCTACGCTTCGACTCGCACTCCGCAGCGGATTTGAGACGAAGCTCGATTTGCGGCGGAAGCTGCAACAGCCGAGCCAAGCCAGGGTCGGATCCATCGGTGATGGCGGCGATACGCCGTCCGGAAACATCAGCCGACCAGCCGAAGTGCACGGCCACCAGCGGCTTCCTGCCTTCGGTCGCGGTCACTTCGGCCCGCGGCGTCTTTACCTGCAACTGCACCGCCCACTTATAGTCACGCCCGATCCTGCGACGGATCAGGCGCGCCAAGCCGATGCTTGCATCATCCGGCAGTGGCCGATGGTACTGCCAGGTGCCGTGCACGTAGGACTGCGCACTGGCGGCCCCGAGACGGAAGCCGAACTGTCCGTAGGCGCGCCGGCCACAGCCGCCCGAGGGTTTCAGCTGAAGCTCGGAATGACCGCCCTGCAGGAACGTCGCGGCCGGAACACCGCCGGCCGCTGTGAATTGCAACGTCAGCGAGTCCTGGTCTTTCTCGTCGGCGCGGGCGAAACGCGGGGCCTGCCCGCGCACGAAGGATTTCTTGAACGCCATGAGCGCTGCATCGAGCGTGGCATTGGCCGTCGCCCAGCCAAGGCCATCAGCGACCGCCTTGCACCGCAGCCGGTAGGTTTCGCAGGTCGCGCGTTTCCCGATCCGGTCGAAGAAGCGGGTCTGGATCTCGGCTTTGTGGGCCTGTCGCGCCCCTTTGCTCAGCTGAGCGAGTTCGGTCCACAGCGCGCGGCGCTCGATGGCGGCGGTGCGCATGCCATCCTCGTCGTTCTCGGCACGGGATGCGTCAAAAGCATCCGTCAGAGCCTCGATCCGAGTCTGTAGGGCCTGAGCCTCGGGACCGGCTTTCTCGATCACGAACACACGCAGCTCGTCCACGACGGACCGGATACAGGCCACCAGATCGTTGTAGAGACGGCGCGATTTGTGCACTTGGTCGAGGACGACAGGCAAGCAGTCCTTGTCGACCCGAGCGCCGTATTCGTAAACCATCACGTCGGAAACAGGATGCGGCGCAGGCCGAAGTTTCATCGACAGCATGTCCATATCAGCTCCTCTCACTGAAAGACTTCAACGATGGATCGAGCACGCGCAGGGCCAATGCCTGGCACCGTACAAAGATCATCAGCGGAGGCTGCCGCTATGGCCTGGATCGAACCGAAGCGCTCAAGCAGGGCACGCGCCAGGCCAGCCGAAACACCGGGAATGCCTTCAAGTACATAGCTGCGAGCCGAGAGCAAGGCCTTGGGTTTGTCGGTTCGCAAGGCGAGGTCGTAGCCAAGCCCATGCATCGGAGTCTCACCCCTCCACCCTCTGCGCCGGTCCAACCCGGCGCTGTCGAGTGGTGCGCGGCGGGGCCGCGCGATAGGCAGGTTCGCGGTTCATCGAGGTCGGCTGTCCGGCCGGCAATGTTCCGCCGGCCGCGCACGCGCCCTCTCCTCGCGCGTCAGTTCCCCGGCTCCTCCGGGTACGCCCAACGGAAGTCCTCAAGGGACGTCCGTCCGGGCCAGTTCCTGCGGCGAGCAGGCGCAAGCCTTCTCGCCGGATGTTCTGCGCCGCGTTGCTGTCGCGGTCGTGCTCGGTGCCGCAGCATTCGCAGCGCCAGTGGCGGTCGGCCAGTTTCAGGCCGGCGTGGATCTCGCCGCATGTCGAGCAGGTCTTGCTCGACGGGTAGAAGCGGTCGACCGCGATGATCACCCGGCCGCGCCACTGCGCCTTGTACGCCAGTTGCCGGCGGATCTCGCCCAGGCCCGCGTCGCTGACGCCGCGCCGGAACGCCCTGCGGCCCATACTGCGCCCCATCGCCTTGACGGCCAGGTCTTCGATGCAGATCACTGCGGTATTGGCGACGACGACGGCCGTCATCTGGTGTTGGTGATTGCGCCGCAAGTCGCCGACTTTTGCGTGAAGCGTGCCGATCTGCGCCTTGCGCCGACGCATGCGGTTCGATGCCACGATGTGCGTGCCTTTCGGTATCCGTTTGGACGGGTCATGGCCATGGCGTACCAGCGCCGCATCGCGCTGGCGACCATAGCTTCGCTGGTACCGGCGAAGCCGCCGCAGATGCGCGGCCAGGTGCTTCGGCGCCGCGACCTTGCGGACCGCTTCACCGTCGTGGATCACGGCCGTGTCTTTCAGGCCCAGGTCGATCCCGATCGCTGCACTGCCCGCAGGGCTGGCCAGCGCCGGCACGCCATCGGCGGTGAAGCTGCCGAACCAGCGGCCCGCCGCATCGCGGCTAACGGTGACCGAGCGCAGCCGGCCGGGCATCGCTTCGGTCACGCGAAAGCGCACCTTGCCGATGCCGTCCAGTTGAATCCGCCCCGTATCGCGGTCAACGAGCTCGCGCCGCTGATCGAGTGTGAAGCGCGCCGACCGCACGGTGCCGAACTTCTTGCGGCGTGGCCGCTTGGCGCGGCCGGCGAAGAAGTTCGTCCACGCCGTGTCGAAGTCGCGCAGGGTCTGGTCGAACGGCATGCGCGGCAGTTGCCCCAACCATGCGGTATCAGGAGCCTGCTTCAGCTGCGTGAACTCGCGACTCAACGACACCGCGTTGAGCTTCGTGCCATCGGTGCGCCACGCTGCGTCCCTGCGCCGAAGTGCCCAGTTCCACACGTACCGCCGCGCCCCGAACAGGCGCAGCAACCGGCGTTCCTGCGCCGGCTTCAGGCGCAGCCGCACGCGGTACGCGCGCTCGACAGTGGCGGTGGATTCGGTCACGGCGAAATCAAAGCATGTGCCTGTCGCACGGGGTGAGACCACACCAGCATGGCCGCGGACGCCCACCTCACTCACCAGCATCGCCGACATGGCTGGCCGGCGGCCGCCGGGCGGCACGCTCCGGTTCGATTCCATGGCCGGCGGGGGCGTCAGCATCCTTCGTCGTCCAGTAGGTCTATCAGGGCAGTCAACTTGTGCTCATCGGCAATGGTGGTGCCTTCATCCAGAAGCGAGTGCGCCAGTTGTGACTTGGCATGCTGTGCACTGAGGATGCGATCCTCGATGGTTTGCGAGCACACCAGCTTGTGTACGAACACGGGCTTATGCTGCCCGATGCGATGCGCGCGATCGGTTGCCTGCGCTTCACGGGCTGGATTCCACCATGGGTCGTAATGAACCACGGTATCCGCTTCCGTCAAGTTCAGCCCCACCCCACCCGTCTGCGTCGTCATAACCAGCACGTCGGCAGCACCGAAGCGGAACGAATCAAGAACGGGTCCGCGATCACGGGTTTGTCCAGTCATCGAAGCATACCGAATGCCTTCATACGCGAGACGGTCGGCGATCAGGCGCACCATTTCCGCGAACGAAGAAAACACCAGGATCTTGCGTCCGTCCTCGACGGCCTTTTGAAGCAGCAAAACCAGCGCATCGAGCTTCGGCGTTTCGCTCGGCAAGGATCGGCCGGGAGGTAGCGCTTCGGCGCAGAGGCGCGCGTCACAACAAACCTGTCGCAGGCGCATCAACGCGGTCAGGATGAACACTTGGGCCTGACTCGCGGTCATGCTGCGAATGGCATCCAGCGCACTTGCTCGCTGCGCCGCGCGCATCACTTCGTACAGGCGACGCGTGGAGTCAGGCAACTCGACCCAATCGATGGTCTCGGTCTTCGGCGGCAGCTCAGTGGCCACCTGATCTTTGGTTCGACGCAGGATGAACGGTGCGATGAGGCGCTTCAGATTGGCGAGCCTTTCGGGGTTTCCATCGCGCGTGATGGGGGCTTCATAGATGGATCGAAACTGCTTGAGCTCGGGCATCAGGGATGGCACAGCCAGGCTCAAGTGCGTCCAGAGCTCGCTCATGTGGTTTTCCAGAGGCGTTCCGGTGACCGGCAAGAACCGGGCGGCGTCGAGGCTCCGCAGGGTCTCAGCGGCCAGCGTCGCAGGATTCTTCACCATCTGCGCCTCATCCAGTACGACCAGTGAGAAGCGATGCTTCTGGAGGAACTCTCGATCGCGTGGCAGAAGCGCGTAATGCGTCAGCACGACATCATGTGCGGGGATTTGATCGAAATGCGCGTCGCGCGCAAGCCCATCGAGCAGCAACACCTTCAAACCAGGCGCGAAGCGCTCGAACTCAGGTTTCCAATTCAGCAAAACCGTCTTCGGCGCCACAATCAGGCACGGAGGCGCATCGGGCGTTGCGGACCGTTGAGCCGCGATGTGTGCGATCACCTGCACGGTTTTGCCGAGACCCATATCATCTGCGAGGACACCGCCAAACCCACCGGCTGCCAGGCTATTCAACCAGTGCACACCAATCTGCTGGTAGTGGCGAAGTTCTCCTTTGAACCCAGGCGGCACCGCTTCGAGCGGATTCGACGCGGCGTCCATCACGGCGCGCAGCGCGCAGCGCATGCTGGCCAGAGACTGAGCACTGTGCAGGCCCAATGATTCCGCCAGGACCGCAGCCTGGATTCGCGTCATGCGTGACTGCTTCCGCGATGAGAAGCTTTCGACCCATTCGATGACAGGGCGAAGCAACTCCGCGAAGGCGCGCACGGGCATCTGGATACGTCGACCATCGGCAAGAGCAATACTCCACGGAACATCACCGTTGGCTGAGCGCATCAATTCCATGAAAGCCTGGTCAGAGACAAGTGATTCAACGAGGTCTGGAAGTTCGACGAGCGTGCCACCGACATCCAAAGCCACGCCAATGCTCCAGAAAGCGTCAGAGCCGTCCGGCAGCATGGAAAGACGTACCGCGGAGCCATCGTCGAAGCGCAGATCGGCATCGTGCAAACCGAGCGCCGAGACGGGCATCGACGGTGGCAGAAAACGCTTCAACACTTCGACCTTGTTGCTGAGCTTCGCAGCAGCATGACCGCGGAAGGCATCTCGAGAGGCGGCCAACTCCTCGACAGGAACAACTCGGACACCGCGCTTGAGTAGTTCCGCAGCGATCGATGTTGGGCTGTGTTGCCGATTGAGGGGGCTCAAGCGTGCAAGGCCCTTGCTGGTGCTGACAACTTCGGCGCCGTCAGCCGTACGCCAGCGCGGGCCATCAGGATCCAGCAAATCAACGCTTTCTCCGTTCACGACCACGGCAACAGCGCCGATCAATTGCTCACCATCGGCATCGACGGAAACGATGACGCTCGAATGTGCATCAACAGAAGGCGCATCCAGGACGTTATAAGGCAACGGTATGCCAAGAGTGGCTAGACGCTCCGCGGCCTCTGCGGAAAGGGAAGCCTCGCGGTGGCTGATAGGCGGCACGCGTCGCGCAAAGGCAATTCCGCCGCTCGCATCTGAAAGTCTAAAAAGTCGCTTCGGGTGTGCGGAAAAGAACCATGCGTTGCGGCGTAAGAAAATCAACTCACCGACGACGTCGTTGGCATCAACACAATGGCAATCAAGGATCTGCTTCGTTCCGTCATCACCCGGAACCCAGTGGAACCTGGCTGTGGCGTCGGCGCCACGACCGATGGGCTTTAGCTCCGTATCAAGAAGCAGGCAATGATCGAGCGCATACGATAGTGCGAACTCACCTTCCTGTGAGTCGGCCATGAAATGTTGGTACTCGGAAGAATTGCCATACCTCGGTTTGAACATGTAATGCAGCGCAACATCGTGAGGATAAAAAGAGTCCTTGTTCTGTTCAACATACGATGGGCCAAGCTG
Organism: Thiomonas sp.; assembly: GCA_027443745.1. The sequence goes on from DAIAZB010000030.1 coordinate 53,659, forward strand.
CGCGTAGTTGCGCACGCTTAGACCATACCCCGCTTGGTTACCGTCGGTCACGCTGTCGTCGCAGACGATAAGGCGCAACATCCACCCGCCATAACTGGAAGGGGCCCCAAGAACACAGCCGATGCGAAAGCGAGGCGACTGCGCATCTTGAAGATGATGTCGATTGCTTGATCGATCAGCAGCGGCGACCCAGGATGACGTTGCACGGTCCATCAGATCGCCGAGGCGGCGATTACGGCGCAAGACTTCACGATACGCACGCATGCCGGCGAACAAGAGGTTATGGCCGTCGCACGTGCATGAGCCTTGCGTGGTGAACTTGCCCGTGGGCTCGTGACGCACACCTACGGAACGAACGCCCGTGTACACGCGGCAGGCAGCCTTGCCAACACGAAAAATGATCTCCGAGTTGGTGCGCACACACATTTCCGTGGTGCGCAGAAACTGCTTCCATTGATCAGAAGGAACGGCCAGCGCAGCGCCACCATGCCGATCTGCAACCAGGTGAACTGCACTTGCAAACACTTCACTGGAGCATTCGAGTGTGGCCAGGTAGCCATTGGGCGAAGGGAGAGGTTTCCATTCTTTCATCGTGGGAGTCCTTTCTCAGCGAAGATCAGGGCGGGAACGTAAAGCCTGGTTGACCCATGTCGGGGCCATCAGGAGCCGCAGCGCTTCGGCTGCGGCATTGGCGTCGTGGCCGGCACGAGCCGGTTTCCAGTTTTCCAGCAGGCCGCGCAGCGTTTCCGGAGCGGTGACCAGAATGGAGTCCGCACCGGGCGCGATCGGCGGCGGCGGGTAACTACGCGTGAAGCACACCACGCCCTGGACCCAGGATCGGACACCCTGAGATTTCAGGTATGACGCGAGCGCAGCCGACGCGCCGGCGACTTGGCGCAGCGGGTTCGAGACCGTCGAAAAGTACACCGTGCCGCCGCGGCCGACCTTGCGGATCTTCCACTGCGACGCCTCGCGCGACCCCATGATCTCGCCCTTGTAGTGCTTGACCTCAAGGACAAAAACACACTGCGGGCCTACGGCGACCAGATCCAGTTCGCGCGGCCGGCCCCCTGCCCTGCCCGGCACCAGGACGTTGTTGAAGACGGTGAAGTCGGGTGGCAGCTGCATCGCTGCGCGCAAGGCGATGGACTCACCGCGTGCGCCGGCGGCTGCGCGGTCGGTATGCCGCAGTACGGTCAACGCCGCGCCGGTCAGCAGCAAGATGATCACCGCAGTAACGAAGTCAACACCAGGCGCACCGAAGATTATCAGCGCGGCGAAGCCCAGGAAGCCGGCGCCCGCCACCAGGCCGGCAATGACGCGCACAGCCAAGAGCCGTTTGCGCTGGTCGTTTTGTCGGAGAATGGGATGCGCCATCACGCGCCAACCGTTCCGTCAGAAACGCCACTATGCGGCCACGCCTTGTGGTCGACACCATCGAGCAGACTGCCGGCCTTGCGCTTGCCGATGCGCGTCAGTCTTTCGCCACCTGCGTCGTCGTCTGCTGGCGCCCACTCCCCCCACTGCTTGAAATAGTACGGGACACACGCCGCGGCGCACGCATCACGAAGCATGCGCGCCCATTCCGGCTGCATGGGGCGAGCACAGACGCCGGACTCCCCGCCCACTACGACCCAGTCGATCTGACCAGGCATGTCCAATTGACCGACGAATCCGCCTTTCCCATCGCCAGGATCAACCGACCCACCACGACGTAGCACGTGCTCAAGATCGATCGGGCCCAGAAGCGGCTCACACGACAGCCAGCGCACGGCGGCTGGGCATTGCAACAACAACTGGATCCGGAGGTCCGCTGTAACTTGGTCTTCGACGCTGACGCCGAGCCAGACGTTCGGAAGCGGGAGTTCCGGCATCCCTGGATCGCGACCACCGCTGATGATCCGCATTTGCTCGCCGATGGCGTGTTCGCGGTTGTCCGTACGCAGATCCAGATACTCCAGCATATGTCCAGGCCGCTTCGTCAAGATCTGAAAGGTGTGCCGCGGCGCAAGCGCCATGACGGCAAAGATCCGGTCGATCCATTCGTCAGTGACGCTTTCATGGAACAGATCACTCATCGAGTTGACGAAGATCAAGCGCGGCCTGGACCAGCGCAGTGGATGTTCGAGTGCATCCTCAATGAAACGCAACTGTCCATTCCACCCACGAGTGGTCGGATGCAGCAGCCCATCGTAGGGCTGACCGGGGCTACTGAAGCGCGCCGCCACGGTTTCCGCGTAGCAGTGTGCACAACCGGCCGAAACGCGCGAGCAACCGCGCAACGGATTCCATGTTGCGTCGGTCCACGAAATACCTGTGCGGTCACCCATTTCGGCCACTCATCCAATGTTCTGTTGGGCAAGCCATCCGCGGATGGCTTCATCGGACGGCGATACACCATGCTCGGCAAACAGGCGCTCGGTCATGTCCACCAACGCGAGCTGCTCGGCCGGGCGCATGACATCGACGCGAGAACTCAGCGCAGCAAGGTCGCAGCCGGGCGAACTGCTATCAGTGCGCGCAACGTTACGCGCCGCGCGGGATCGTTCTCGTAACGCTGCAGCTAGATCGTCACGCCGCTCCCTGGCGTCCAGGTCGATGCCTGCGAGCGTGTTCAATAACACGCGCCATTCGGCTGGCGAGAACATGCCAGGCAAGCGTGATGCCAGATCATCCGCCATCCAGATGTAGCGCTGCGCCAGGCGCTCGATTCGACCGGACGCGCTCGGCGCACGCACGCGCCCGGTCGAGAAGAACGCGGCGAGCGTCCTGCCGACCGTGATGGATGTTCGCTTGACAATTCCAGGCATGATTTATGGGGTGCTCTTGATGGATTCGATCTCGGCAATCAGGGTTTCGATCTGTTCCCTGGTTTCGCCGCTGAGGGAAGCGTACCCAGGGTCCGAGCGGACAGTCGTCGCCACCGCCATCAACCGCGGCGCCTGCTTGCGGACGGCGTTGGCGTAGAGTTTCGCAGGCGTCACGGCATCCGACGGCTTGGCTTTGGCCTTACCGGAGTTCTTGGCTTTCTGCAGGGCCTCTTCCAGCACTTCGGGCGCCTTCGAACCGTGCGTCTTCAGCAGATCGATGACCATCGATGCCGACACTTCATCCGCGATGATGTGATTGACCATCGACTTCGGCGCGCCGGCAAGGATCTCGAGGTTGCCTACCTGGGTCGTGGTCATGCCGAGTTTCTTGGCGATCTCGGTTTCGCCGTGACCGGCATTGACCAGGCGCTTGATCACCAGCGCTTTCTCGTAGGTCGAGAGCGGGCGCCCCTCGTTATCCTTGATGAGATCGACCGTCAGGTCATCGACGCTCGTGGTCTTGGGCAGGAAGAGGACGGGAATCTCGGCGATGTCCGCGCCGCGTTCGATGGCGCGCCGGACCGCCTCCAAGCGCGTATGCCCGCCGACGACGTAGATCACATCCTCGCCATTCTCATCGGCGACGAACGCGGTGATCGGCTTCGAAATCCTGTAGCCGTTCTCCAGCATGTCGCTGGCCAGGGCGTCGGTGTAGGCCTCGTAGTCAGGCGTCCGCACGCGCGCATTGAAGCCGGGGATTGTCCTGATCGTGGCGGGGTCCACCCAGCTCAAAGAGTCATTGCGGCGGTGCGCCAGCTTGACCTGTTTGACGCGACCGGAGATCAGGGTGATCGAGAAATCGGCCGAGGGGACGGTAGCGCTCTTGCTCATTGCAATTCTCGCGTGGTTGAGTAACAGCGTAATACCATGAGGTTACCGTGGCGCAAGCCCCTGCCCTGCCAACATCCAGACGTATGGTCGCCGGCCACCATGGCGCCTGCGCGGCTGAATCCGGGCTTCCCCAAGGCGTTTCACAAGCCCCCGTGAGGCCAGCTCGTCCAGTTCACGCTCGAGCGTGTTCCGATGGACTTGAAGCATCAGCGACAAGCGCGGGATGTCCAATGCCGACAGTTGCAGGGCAAGCAGGACGCGCTCGCGCGTCAGTGGGCGGGTAGCGTGGATATTACGCATAGCACACTCCTGTAACAGTTGTGTAGTACCACATGCGTACTGCGCTAAGAAACGCGCTCGGTGCGATTTCAATGAATGGCGGCATCAAATGCCGGAAGAATGCTGTAAAAACAGATAGATACGCTGGAATCAGCGTGCCGTTGCGAAAATCGTGGTGCCTTGGCGTTTTGCCGTGGAACAAACGAACAAGATGTTCCACGGCAGAGTAAGCTATTGATATTAAATACTTAAAACAACTAACCCACGAACCATGTTCCACGCGGGCACGCACGCGAAGGTTGGTTTTGGAATACAGAGCTACCAAGAGGCAAGAGCGGTAAGGTTTGGCGCACACGATCTGGTGCATGGCACTGCCCTCAATGCGCCGCCGGCGTGCCGTTGACGCTGCGCAAAACGGCACCGCGCCAGGCTTCGGACATCATCTTGGGCCGCTTCCAGCGCCCTGCCCTGACCAGCGCCAGGCCGGCTCGCGCACCTCCGGGATGGTCTCCGCGGCCGAGTCCGCCGATGACCACCATGCACGCGATTTCATCGAGCAGTTCAGCGCCGCGGGCGTCCGATCCGGCGCAGGCGCATAGGGCGGGCAGCAACTCAAGAAGCGTCTCAGCAAGCGCAGGCGGAATGGATTCGCCTGCGCCGTTCATCCTGGGCGTGGCGTTGGACGTACGAGCTGGCAGGGGATCTCGCTTGGGTACGGCGCGTTCAAGCCAGCGGATCTGCTGATCCGTCAGTGCCCAGGCAGGATCGATCTTGAGTGCGGCTGGATCGGCCAGGGACTTGGCTGTCTCAAGTGCATCTGAGACATGCGCGGGCAGCGACATGAAAAAGGACTGCATCGAGAGGAGCTCATCGCGCGTCAGCACACCGTGTCTGTTCGAGCAGGCCGAACCAGACGGGAGTTCGGACGGCATGCGGCTCTGTTCAACGGCATGCGGGCCGTGAGTGGCGGCGCGTCCAAGCGTGTCGTCATCCGCGGGCGCAGGGACGTCGATTTGAGGTGACCCAGGCTGGGTCAACCCAAGTGGGCTCGGATTGACGGCCTGAGAAAGCCGGATCGGGCGTGACCCAACCTGGGTCACACCATGATCCGAAGAAGCCGGACCCGGTTGCAGCGTCCGCAACAAGTAGGTACGGGTGGGTGCGCCACGCGCGAGCCCTGCCCGCCTGCGGATATAGCCGGCTTTCTGCAGTTCGATCAGCGCTCGGCTAACCGTATTACGGTGCAGCCCAAGGGCATCGCCAATGAACTCCACGGGGAATGTCCAGTCGCTGCGTTGTGTGGCCTCTGCCTTTGCAAACAGGAAAAGCAGCACGCGCATTCCAGCAGCGCTCAAATCAAGCCTGGCAACGCGTAGTAACTGGTCACTCCACGACGGTTCTGCCTCATGAAGGCGCGCACGTTCTGCTGGCGCGCGGGTCATCGCATGCTGGGTGGTTTGCATAACGAACTCCAAAACGCTGGGACAAGCGCACCCTTGACGACGTCTGCCAAGCGTTTTAGAGTTCGTCCGTCTGCAGTGGACGCCTCGCATTTGCTTGGTGACCTGTCATCCCCCGAAGCCTGGCGCGTCAACGCCGGGCTTCGTGCTTTCTGGGCACGCAGTGGATGTGCTGTGATGGGTCTGTTAGGTCATGTCGCACCCCCATTGCGTGGCAAGCCGTGGCGAGCGCGAATTCCGCAGTGACCCAGCCTGGGTCAGGCTGAAATTGGCCAGAGAGTAGGGCAGTGACCCAGCCTGGGTCAGGCTGAAATTGACAAGGCCGCATTCATGCGCCATGGCCCAAGTTGGGTCATGCGCACGTCGTGACCCAACCTGGGTCAGGCGCAAAAGCAAGGCAGCCGCGGATCGATCACGGCGAAGGATGCCAGCAAAGGCAATGCAGTCCGAGTAAACACAATCGGCCCTACGAAGAACGTCTGACGCTGAAGAGGATCGTTTGGAGGTGCGGGCTTGAAGTGCATGTGTAGAACACACCAAGCCTGATTTGCGACGCCCATAACGGCGAAGCCCAGGCATTGGGCCTGGGCTTCTGTAAGTCTTCAAACGGCGGGCTGGGGCGTTGGTCATGGCCCGGATCCTTTGCCCCATCGTTCGATGACGCCGCGGATCTCATCCAGCAATGCCTGCGGCGCCCCTTTGCGCAAGATGACTGCAGGGCACCCATTGATGGTGCGCACGCGCGCAATGACGGCATCGCCGGCGGCGATGATCGACTTGCGAGTGCTCCCGCCGGTCAACCGCTGGAACACGTCGGCGGCTCGAGGATGCGGATCCTCGCCAGCGATCGCAGTGCACTCTGCACCGATGCGAGTCGCGTCCAGCTGGAATGCCTTTAGCAGAGGCTCGACCCACTGTATACGAATCTCGCGCGGATCCGAAAAGGCGGAAAGCACGACCTGGCTGAGTTCGCCATAACGCAAAAGGCGTTGCACGTTCGATGCCGACAAAGTGAGCTTGGCAGCCAGATCGCGTCCGGACGTATACATCCCCAGCTTGATGAGGGTGGCATAGTGGATGCCGCGCTCAAACGCCGTGAGGTCGGAACGGCCGATATTTTCCTCGACCATCTCGTGCAGCAGTTCATCGTCCGTGAACGGGCGAACGATGACTCGGAACGGCAGTCCCAGCTTGAGGCACGCGGCGTGACGCCGATGACCGCTTGCGATCTCGTAGTCATGCTCAGGGTCATCCTCGACGGGGCGGACCTTGGCCGGTTGCGAATTGCCATGTGTGAACCGGATGCGTTCGCACAAATCCTCGAAGTCCGCATCAGCGAAAGCGGCAGGATGCCGATCAGCGAATGGGCTCGGCCGCACGCGGGCAGGGGAGATCTCGAAAACGGGGGTGCCATCCCTCAACCGCTGGACCTCGATCTCGAGTGCACTCGCACGCGCAACAGCTTCATTCATGCGCTCGCGGATGCTGGCGTTCGCTTCGCCGACCAGCATGCCGACAGCGGTCGTGGCGCCGCCATCGGGCAGGGCAGGGCGCTTGGGCTTCGGCGCAGTCAAGCCGCGCTCGATCTCCAACAAGCGCTCGTCGGATTTACGCTGCAGCGACATGGGCATCTCCCGAAACCGGGGCGTCCGTCTCAGAGCCATCTGAGACAGAATCAGTAACCGCAGGCCGAGCGGCAGGGGCAGCCTCCCATGCGTCCCAAGTGTCATTCAGGATATGAAGAAACTGGGTATAGGCCCTGTCGAACAACTCCCTCGCCCGCTTGATGCTCCGGTAAGAACCCTCGTAGCGTTCGATGTCGTAAACGGTGGCGAACTCGCTCGCAGCCGTAGTGGCCACACGGGTTGCAGGGATCGGATCCGGCAGCAGCCAGTCTTCGCAACCCATCATCAGCAGCTTGCGGATGAAGTGTGTGCTCTTGTCGGTATCGTCCACGCGAGTGAGCAGCACGTGGATACCTTCCCAGCGCTTTTCGTGCCCATCAGCCTTGCGCGCTTGCTCCATCACATCGCGCAACAGGCTCCAGAAGATGACACTGCTGGCCAGGTCAAGATTGGACGGCGGAACCGTCACCACCAAATGGTCAGCCGCGAACACCGCGGTCGACGTCAGAAAACCAAGCGATGGCTGGGTATCGATCAGCAGCACGTCATAGCGTCTGCGCAGCGGCTCAATGCGCTCCGCAAGGATCTCGAAAATCTGGCCGCCCCATTCAGGCGCCGCCGCGGCAAGCGCGAACTCCTTCTCGTAGAGGTGCTGATTGGACGGAAGGATGTCGATACCAGGCCAATAGGTGCTTTGGGCCAACGAAACAGGGTCGGGCGGGTCGTTATAGAAAAGTGCGGCGACTGATTGATCTTTGACGACATCGAGATAGGGGGAGAGGCCAAAGAGCGTGGTGGCAGAAGCCTGCGGATCCATATCGAGGATCGCGCAGGACAGACCGCGCTGCGCCAGGTATTGCGCCAGCGTCACCGCGGTTGAAGTCTTGGCGACCCCTCCCTTGAAGTTGGCGACCGTCATGACGATGCCATGGCCGGGCGCATACCGGTGACGAAGGCCGGCGGCACGCGCCATGCCTTGCATGTCAGCCATGTCGTACATCGTCTTGCCAGGGAGCGCATGTCCCTGGGGGTACTTCTTTGTTTCGACTCCATGGAGGAAAGCCGACTTGGTAATGCCAAGGACGCTCGCAACTTGTGCTTGGTTGAGACGCGGCGCGACCTTCTTGGAATCGGGGCGCAGCGCAGCCTCCTTCACGGTTTCCAAGACCTCAGCCATCCGAGTCGCCCGCGCGGCGATCTCTTCATAGCCGTAGGTCCGCCTTGGTCGACTGTCCGTCTGCCACGCCATCTTTTTGCCCCTCAAGCGGGCGCTCACAGCAGTACGCCCAAGGCGCAGCGTACCACTTTCTGGCACGCATGCCAAATTGCGGAACGCTGGGGTAGTTGTTTGCTCATGGCCTCTCCACCCCAAGAGGCGCCTGAGCGCGTTCAAGCCATAGCTGTGCACGGTCGCCGGCAAAACGGATTCGAAAGCGGGCTGATGACGCGTCTGCGCAGAGCCTGCGCACGCTGGTCAGCCGATCAAGCAGCCACGCTTCATGCCAGCGCGCCAGGTAAGACTCAATGAGTCGGTAGTCGAACCCGAGCGCCTGAGCCGAAATGAGTACCGACCGGCGCGGATGAGCATAGGCAACGAAGCAGGTTGGCGCCGCGCGGCACTCGGCAAGTACGTGCGCGCCGGCGGCACTCAGCACGGCATCAGGCAGCATGTGGGCAGATGGCGTAATGCTCGGTAGCGCCAATGCCATCGCGTGGACCGCCTGCAGGATCGGCTGACGATAATTCACCGTCAACACAACACCGCCTGCGGTGTTGACCATCAGGCATACTTCAAGCGCATGAAACCGCTTGAGCAACTCAAGCCCGAACGCACGACTGCTTTCCAGGCACATGGATGCCACGATCACCGCCTCATCAGCAATGCGCGCGGATGGTTTGAGCCGCGCACTCATGCGGCGGCACCACGCGTCGGCGCCTGCCCCACACGTGCAGCGAGCTCGATACACGACGGGCATCGACCGACATCCTGCGCAGCCGTCATACTTGTCGGCACGGCGGGCGAAGCGGAGCACAGGGCGGCGAGGTCATAACCGCGCACCAGATGAATCATGCGCTTCGGGTCGCCAGGCACGCGCGCCTCACGAACCGGTATTTCATCGGGTCGACATTCCCGCAGCGCCCATTGCGCGAGTGACTCGGTAAGCAGCGCTCGGCGAGCGCCGGGTTCGAGAGGGAGGCGACGACTGGGTCGATGGCAAACGCATGTCACAGCGCGGCTGGTCATAGCCAGCACGTACAGCACCCCGCCAAGATCATCGGTGTAGAAGCATTGCGAGCGAACAGCTGAAGCATCCATGGGTTATCAAATCCAACAACGACTGCAGGGGGCATCGACTTTCAGAGCGTGGCGCCGCATCAAGCGAGACCGCACACGCGCAACATCAGGGCATCCTGGAAAGCCTCGGCAATGGAACACGCGTTGCCCCAATGCGGACAGGCGCGCTTGCCTTGCCTTGGATCAACCTTGACCGCGATCCAAGCATGATCAGCTTTGCGTCCTGGTCGTCCGCCGGCGTCAACGGGCCCATGGTGATCTCAGGGCATAGCAAGACAGACGGCTCACGCGAGAGCTGTGTCTCGAGATACCGCATCGCTCGGAAAAGCCGCACCTCGACCTTCAGCATCGCGTCCTTGGCAGGCTGCGATGCATCGAGCCACCGAATCAGCTGCGCTTCGCTCAGCGCCGTGCTCGCCTCAATCCAAGCGGCCCGGGCCTCGAGGGCAGACGCACGCGAAGCCTTCTGCATGCGGTCCAGCTCCGCGGCTCTGTCAGACGCCAGAGAAGATGCCTCACGCAGGGCTCTCGCAGAGCGGCGCAAGCAGAAAATGGCATAACCCAAACCAGCCAACGAAAGCAGCAGGGAACCAAGGTATAGAACGATCGGCATCATGGCGCGCTAACCCAGTGTGATGCGTTGGGACTTCGGAACCTCGTCAATCCACAAGCATTCGGCAACCGGGCCGCAGGCCATAGGCTCCGACGCATGCACATGCTCGATGCGCATATGATCGAGTCCGTACGTGAGGACGATGCCTTGCCCTGCAGGTGGTGCTGTTCCTCGCATGAACGACAAATGCCGCAGAACGAATACCCGGTAAAAGGACTCGACCACAATGCCCGCATCACCCGCATCGGTATCTGGCGTTATGGCTGTGGAGATCGCGCCGCATTTGGGTGCGACATGCACGGAAAGCGCCGTCAGGTCATGAGCAACGGCGTCACCTGCGTCCACGCAGAGCTGCGCCGCGTATGCGGCAAGGGCTGCTTTCGTGGTCGCCGTGCCCGAATGGCTGACTTTGGCCCACGGCCCGCCAGCATCGGCACTCGTGTACGAGAACACCGCTTCGGTGGCATGGAATACCTCGAATAGCGTGGCGGCGAGAGGGCTGCACGCACTGGTGAGCACCTGCTCAAGCGTCTTCATGACGGGCCAGCTCCACGGTTTCATCACGTCGAGCCTTTCATTCGAATCTATGGCCGCGTCGATGCTGCGGCCGCCGCGGGGTAGCAAAAGATCAAGCGTCATGGCAAATGACTCCATCAGGTTGGTGCCCGATCATGCGCAGCAGGTCATCACGCTGGCCGGCGGGATGTTGCCAGCGCGTCGTGTCGGGAGACGCGCTGACGTGGGCGATAACCCAAGCCAGAACGTCGCGCATCCGCGAAGCGAGCGCCTGCAGGTACGCACGATGTTGCGCAGCGCTGGAGGCGCTGGATGCCTCCTTGCGCAGCGTTCGCAATCCACTGTGTTCGATGGAAACGCGAACCGCGAACGGATCTCGCAATTCCAACTCAATATCCGCGTTCAACAGGGTCATTCGGACAGGCAAGCGCCTGCGCTCCACGATCTGGGCCTGGATGTCGTCGGAGGTGGACAAGCACCCGGAAAAGGACGACATCGAGCCATCCGAAGGGCTTTCCAGAGCGATCGAGCGACCAGGCATGAATGGCGGGGGGACCGGGGCTTCGCCAAGAACCCAGGATGCGAGCAGCGCGGGGATGAGCCGGGTCGTCAGCCCCTCAAGCGCTATGGCGCACGCATTCAGCAAGATGTCGCGGATCCACTCGTCGTGCGCGAGCGCATTGGGTAGCAGAGCGATGCCAAGCCTGAGATCGAACAGGCCCGTGTTCCCGGCGATACGGGTATCGGCCTCCGTCAGCAACTCATCCCGCACCAGATCCTGCTCCGCCCGGGTCGTTGCCCGATCCCCAAAGCGAGACTGAAGCCGAGCATCAAATTGCCTGGATGTAATGGTCTTGCGCGCCTCGCCAACGGCGACCAGGGCGAGACCTTCGGCTTCCGGGGCGAGTTCGAGCAGTTCGTCTTGTTCAGGGCGCAACGGTTCATGACTGAACGGAATCACAAGACCTCGCGCGAAAGCGTTCTTCCCAATATCCGCAGGCATCGCAGCGGAGCGAGGCAGCAGATCAAGCCGCGCCCGTTCCCTGTCGAAGAGGAACAGTCGCCCCGTCCATGTGTCGGCTGAAGACATTGAGACTACCGTCAAGAACTTCGCCCAAGCTTAGAGCCGACCGATTCGCGCACTGGCTGCGGAAAAGCCTCTCAGAGGCAGAAAGAGCAGTCTGAGTCTCACGCCCAGCCCTCACCGCGCGTTCCATCCGCGCGCTTCGAGCGGTTCGGCGCGCAGCGCCTGGCGATGGGTTCGCGGTTCGTCGACCGGCGGTGCTGCGGGAGCGCGATGATCCGTGCCCCTGCCACCGCGCCGAGGTCTCCCCGCGCGTCAGTTCCCCCACTCATTGGGGTACGCCCGTCCGGGCCGGATTCTGCAAGAAGGCGCAGGCCTTCGCGTTCGATGTTGACCGCCGCGTTGTCGTCGCGGTCGTGTTCGGCGCCGCAGGACGGACACGTCCAGTTGCGCTGATTCAGCGTGAGCGCCTTGTTGACCGCACCGCAGGCCGAGCAGGTCTTGCTCGATGGATACCAGCGATCGACCACGCTGAGCGTGCGCCCGGACCACTGGGCTTTGTAGGCGATCTGGCGGCGCAGCTCGCCGGGCGCGGCGTTGGCGACCGAGCGTCGGAAGCCGCGCCGGCCCATGCCGCGCGCCATGGCCTTCACCGCCAGATCCTCGATGGCGATGACCTGCGCGCTGCGCACGAGGCCGGTGGTCGCGTGGTGCAGTGCCTCGCGGCGCACCGCGCCGATCCGCGCGTGAAGATCCGCCACGCGCCGCTGGGTGCAGCGCATGCGATTGGAGACTTCGATCCGCGTGCCTTTGGGGAAAGGCTGGGCGGGATTCAGGCCCTGGCGTCGCGCCGCAGCGTCGCGCTGGCGGACGTAGTGGCGTTGGTAGCGGCGCAGGCGCGCCAGGCTGGATTTCAATGCCGCCGGCGCCAACACCCGCACGCCATCGCTGCGCACCACCAGATCCTTCAGACCGATGTCGACGCCGATCACAGCGCGCGCCGGCGGCGCGCAGGCCGGCGCTTGAACGCCGTCGGCCGTGATGCTGGCATACCAGGCACCGCCCTCGCGGTGCAGCGTGATCGAGCGCAGCCGGCCGGCCAGCGTTTCCGTGCGACGCAGCTTCAGGGTGCCGAGGCCAGGCAGGCCAACGCGCGCCCAGCGGGCGCCTTCTTCGCCGCGTTCGACCTGTTCGCGGCGCTGGTCCAGTGTGAAACGCAGCCCGTGCGGCACGCCGCGGCGCCGGAACCGTGGGTACTTCGCGCGCTTCGCGAAGAAGGCCGCGAAGGCGCGTTCCTGATCGCGCAGCACCTGGTTGAACGGCTCGCGCGGCAGGTCGCCGAGCCATGCGGTGTCGGGCGCGACGCGCAGCGCCGTGAATTCACGGCTCAGCGCGATCCAGTTGAGCTTGGTGCCATCGGCACGGTACGCGGTGCTGCGCCGGTCCAGTGCCCAGTTCCACACACGCCGCGTCGCGCCGGCGAGCTGCGCAAGCTGGCGCGCCTGGCTGCGCGTCGGGTACACGCGCATGCGGTAGGCGCGCTCGATGGTCGGCGCGGGATCGGTCATGGGAGCATCAGAGCACGAGCACGTCGCATGGCGTGAGACGGTGAGGCGATAGCCGCCGGATGTCGGCCTCGCTCGCGCGCAACGCCTGGGATGGCTGGCGCGCGGCCGCCGTGCGGCACGCTCCGCGGTGACTCATGGCCGGTGGGGTCGTCATCATCCTGATTCCTTCATGGTCATCTCGGCCAGCCATGCAAATGGAGGCGCACCGGATCATGCTATGATCCAAAATGCTGCTCTGCTCGAGAAATCGAGGCGCCGGCGAGGGAGACTTCGCCGGCATTTTTTACAGCCGGTCTGCCATTGACCAGGGCCAAGCTACGCTGTTATGTTGGCGTCGCGCTTTGGTTTGCGCCGGCATCCCCGACCGATTGCGGGTGACTTCAAGTCTTTCGCTTCACTGCGCGCCACCCTGGCCGCCTTCCATACCTACATGGTTTCCGTGCGTTTGCCTGTGTGCTCGTTCGAGTACAGACGCAAGGGCGCGACGCGCTTCCGCGCGTCACTCATCGAATCCAGGCGCAATGCCTGATTCGCTACCCGGAGCGCTTCCGGGATTTCAGGAGTACACGATGGATACCCTCTATTTTCCGGCGTCCTCACCCCGGAACCTCAAGTTTGCGCGCCGCTTGGCTCGCCTGGACGCCACAATGCGGAAACCAGGCCTCAACCCGCGCGCCGCGGTCCGTGCGCGCGTTCGCTTCTTCGTCGAAGCGGTCCGCTGTGGTGTGGAATCCGATTGCCAGCTGAACGCGCTGGGCGATCAGGTCCAGCGCGCCGGCACCGACACGCAGCTGAGCGAGCGCAGCTACAACCTCGTCTTCGAGGACGGCACCATCAGCGACGCCGCTGTCCGCGAGATCGTCCGCATGGCCGATCGCGACCGTTCCTTCGAGACGGCTCTGATCATGACAGGTCATCATTCCTCGCTCGCAAAATGGCGCAGTTATCATCGGCCGGAAGGAGTCGCGGCATGATCATGACCTTGGAGGTCCGCTGCAAAGCCTGCGGCAGCCGGATGATCGCGCATGAACAGGGCTACCTGGTCAGGTACCCGGTTTCCGAGTGGGGTCGTGCCGAACACGGTTACCTGGCCGCTTCCAGTTTCTGTGGCATCGCGCAAGTCATGTTCGACTCCGACATCGGCGACGGCGGCTACGTCTGCATGAACTGCGACCACGAGTTCGTGGATCTCGACGAGGAAACCGAGGTTACGCCGAATCGGATGGTCGAGGCCTACCACGGTGGCACCGGTGAGGAGATCCGTGATGCGGCGCGCGCCGTCCTACGCGCCTGGCGTGAGCGCAGCGTGCGCATCGACGAACTGATGGAGCAGCTCGCGCAAGCGGTCGGTGAGTATGGTGACCAGGGACCGGCCGTTCCTGGATTCGACGATGCGACGGACGCGACCAACAAGCACGACAACGAGTTGATCGCAAGTGATGAAACCCCGCCACATCACCGGAGACACCCATGAAGCGATTTGTCATCACGTGGGGCCAGGACACACCCGCGTACGCCACAAGCGTCCTCGAAGTTGCCGACGACGCAACGATCGAAGACGTCATTGAGGAAGCGAAAAGGCAAGCCGACGCGACGCGTGGACTCGTATTCGAGCCATCACACGACTGGACCGGTCTGCGCATCGTCCAGATCGATGATCAAGACGGCTTCCCCGTCTCCGATTCGATCTCCATCTCGACTTCCGGCGAAGATATTGGCTTGGTCTGCCAAAGCGTACTTTCGGGTTACGTCAATATCGAGGCTCTCCTGCACGAAGCTGATCGTCAGAACATTCCGGTTCATCCTGACGTGGCCGAGGCATTGCGCCAGGCGCATGCGTTCGTCATCAGCCGCAGAAAGTCCAATGCGCTCGCCGCTGGCGGCGCTGAGTTCGCATGAAAGCGTGACTGAAGCATGCACCCAAAAGCGCCCCAACCGGGGCGCTTTTTTTTCGAACCTGTTGCCACGAAGCCGCGCATGGGTAGACTCCGGCGCAAAGGCCAAGGAGTCAGCTGATGGACCAGATTGAGCGCTTAGACGAGTTGTCAGATCGCAACATTGAGCGCTTGGCCGCGTCGTTGCACGAGCGGCAAGGCAAGCCTTCGCAGGGCGAAGCAGTGGCGAGTTTCGCCAGGATGATTGCCTTGGTAGATGGCATCACCAGTGCAAGTGGGTTCCATAAGCTGGGCCATCATCATGGCTTACTTCGCGATGCAGACGAGCGTGCGTTGCGGCTCATCGCGCACATGGAATGTGCCGGGATGATATGGATCGATGGAGAGGACATTGAAGTCGCCGAAATGAGGCAAGGTCTTCTCGTAAGACAGATGACCGCGTCCATTGCGCGCGCAACAACGCACTTATCACCCATGGAGCACCATGGATCACCGGTGTCAGCGTGTCGTCATATCATGTCGATAAGCGCCGGAGAGACTTTCGAATGCAACTACATCCTGGCGATATTCGGGGCTAAGAGATTGGCGTCAGAAAAGTATCACGATGTGCAATTGCAAAGCTATCCAATAAAGAACAACTACGTTGTAAGAAGCGTAAGACGCATGAATGCCGTCAGTGAAGTCAGGAAAGCCATTTACGGAGATGATGCTGAAGCGCAGTTGGCGCACTTCGCCATGGTAACGATGTGGTTGAAGGTGCGCAGCGCGGCATTGGATGCGGTCGAGCCAGACCATGAAAAGCGGGATGCACTTCGTATCAAGGTCGAAGAACATGATCGCATCAATAAGGCAATCATCGATGAGACGTACAAAGAAATCAGGGAGTGCGCCGACCGGAAGCGTGCAGATCAGGCGCAGTTGGCGCACGTACGGGAGATGGAAAAGGCCAAGGACGATCAGAGGCGTGTCGAGCAAAGAGCCGCTGAACGGGAAGCGCGGCGCGGAAGAGGAAAGCCAAGCGAGCCAGGGTCCAGCGCGACAACAACGGGCACGGAATCGAAGCCGTTGGCTGGACCAGCGCCGAGCATCGAGCAGTCATCGCCAGATGGGCAAGCTGCCGCGCAGATTGATTTAAGCGGCGCATGGATCGAAGTTGCATCATGGTCCGGGCAGGTGATCGGCGGCGAGCTTCAAGGCCTGCTCTCCAGGTGTACTGCCTGGGCGCTGGCTTTGACGGAGGGTGAGTGCAAAGCGTCACAGCATGGGGAAACCGATTGGGAAGATCAGGAGCGGCGCCGCCGAATACGAATCAGGGGAACGGGTGGCGTGAGTACGATCGAGCGCGTCGAACCAGTCGATGATGGGGTGCTGATGCGAACAACCATCGAGATTTCAGCGGGGGCCGGTGCTGATTCGTTCAACGTGGGCGCGAGGTGGTGCCTGTGGGCATCACGACCGACGCGGACAGCAAGAGACCAAATCGACCAATCGGCCGCCGCGCTGCTCGAGGTGGTCTACCAGAGCGGCGCCGTGCTCCGTGATCGGCATGTACACAAGCGCGAAGGACACTATCCAGATGGGGTCGCCATCAACGAATTGGCAGCCATGATCTGTGCTGCGGATAGGCTCGCACCGGTGATCACCATCCGCGCCGCCGCAGCACGGCAGATGGCCGTGCAGAAGTGGATCAGCCGGGCAGGGTATTGGGCGCACGTTTACATCTTTCGGACACATGCCGTGGCCGCGAGGTGCGCGGAGATAACGGGTCAGGCGTCCATACAACAAGAGGGCAGCGTAGTCATCTACAGCCGAATCGAGTCGGGCATGCTGCGAATGCAGACGCATGAGCTGGGCCTCGATGAGCAAAACATTGCCCAGGTTGTTGCGCTATCTCGAGCGAACGATCAGTGGATGATCCAGGACGGACGGGTATGGGCGGTGCCGATCACCGAAGCGAACGGCGACGATCACGCGCATGTGCACGCGCTCAGGAGCACACTGGAAGAACTGGAGGCAACAAAAGCCACAGCTTTGCAGCTTGGAATCGAACTTCAGACGCTCAAGAGGGAACGAGCAGATTGGGTTGGCACCAAGATGGTCGCTGATGCTCAGATCAAAGGGCTGCTTGAGCGGAATGCGGAACTGGAAGCCAAGGTCAGAAACACCCGGCCAAGCATCGAGTCATGGGATGATCTGGAAGAATGGGTCAACCAGGCGATGTCGGCCAGAGTCGTGTTGACCAAGAAGGCGATGGCCGCCGCGCGGCGCTCGGTTTACCGGGACTTCGGCTTTGCTGCTGACGTCATCGATCTCCTGGGCACCGATTACCACGACATGCGCGATGGCAGGCCGGGCGCGTACGAAAAGACCGAAGCGCGCAAGGCGCAACTCGGCGTGAAGATTGGGCCATGCGGCGAAGCGCCCACGACCAGGAACTACGGTGAAGAGTACCGTGCGGCTTGGGGCAAGCGGACCTATCGCCTCGACCTGCACGTACAAGGTTCGTCAGCGCGCGAGCGCGAGCGCGGCTTCAGGCTCTACTTCGCGTGGGACGACGAGCGGCATGTCGTCGTGGTCGGCTCCATGCCGGAGCATCTCACGATCTACGCGTCGTAGGCGTACGCCTCGCGCCGCCTCGCCGAGCACCGGGTAGGCGGTCGCAATGGCATCGAGGATCCGCAGGCGGATCGCCGCAATCGCTTCGGGGTAGCCTGGCGCGCCGATGAAAGGCGCAAGGGCCTCTTCGTGGCACGCCATCTGCAAAGCGAGGTAGACCACCTGCTGCGCATGACGATCCGTAGCCATTACCCGGTCGATCACGAAGGGCAGGGACTCGAGATCCGTGTCCGACAGCGCGTCGAAATAGTCATCACAGATCCGCCGCAGGCGCGGTATCTGGATCGGCGGTGCCGCGATGTGCAGGTGCGCGACTCATTCGAGCAATTCCGCGCGGCGGCGGCGCGCGGCGACCTTGCCGGCGGCGCGCTTGTGATGTGCTGCTTCGAGACGTTCAAGAAATGATGGGCTGCGTTCGGCAGACGCGACGCGCGATGTCGTATAGAGCCGCATCGGGTGGCTATGGGCGCAATGCGGGTTGCGTGCCGTGGCATCGGCCGTGCCCAGCAAGTCTCGAATCATCGCGTCCGTCCAGCCGCGGCGCAAAAGGTCGCTGACGGAAACGAACCCGGCAGGACGGAGCCCAGGCAGCGTCGGCTGCAACGCCGCGAGCCTGGCATCCAGCAGGTCCACGCCACAGTCAGCGGCTGGTGCGACGCTGAGTGGTCTCGTAAGCACGCTGGCAATCGATGCACAGGTGGGCACCCAACTGTTGCCGCAGCGGGCTGATTGACTCGCCGCATTCAGTGCAGAACTCGGATGCCTTGGAAGCTGAAACGGCGCGTTGGTGTGCAGCGATGGCGTCGTCAAGTTGTGCCGCCTGGATCTCGACAGACGTATCGATTTCGTCGCACATAAGAATTTCCTCGCGGAAGTGAAGGCTCTAGCAAACTACCGCAAGAGACCGTTCCCGCAAGAGTCGTAAAATACCCTTAGCATTTATGCGGTTTGCAGGGTATTTTCAGGGTTCCGTGTCCACTGTGTGTCCAATCATGGCCTCGATCTCGCAGCTTCCGAGCGGCCTCTGGCGGGCGCGCGTCCGGCGCCTCGGCCAGGGTGCGCAGAGCAAGAGCTTCGCGCTCAAACTCGATGCCGAAGCCTGGGCGCGGAAGATCGAATCCGAGCAGGAGCGCGGCACCTGGCGCGACACCAGCGAGGCCGAGCGCACCACATTGCGCGAGGCTCTGGATCGCTACGAGCGCGAAGTGACCCCACGCAAGCGTGCGCAGGCTTCAGAGCGCTCGAATCTGCGCGTGCTACGCGCCGAGCGCATCGCTGATCATGCGCTGGCGCGCATTGGCTCGCAGGACGTTGCCGCGCTTCGCGATGCGTGGACGCATGCCGGGCTGAAACCCGCGTCGATCAAGAGGCGCATGGTCACGCTCGCGCACGTGTTTGCGATCGCGGCGCGCGAGTGGGGCATGCCGAGTCTGGTCAACCCGGTCCGGGGCGTGACCCTCGAACCCGAAAACAACGCCCGCGCCCGGCGGGTGAGCGAGGCCGAGATTGATGCGCTCTGCGCGGCCACTGGTTCCTCGGAACTCGCGGCCTTCATCCGCCTGGCCGTCGAGACGGCGATGCGGCGCGGGGAACTCTGCGCGCTGCAATGGGAGCATGTCGATCTCAAAGCGCGCACGGCGCACCTGCCGCACACCAAGAACGGCCACGCGCGAACCGTGCCGCTGTCCAGCCGCGCCGTGGACGTACTGCGCGCGTTACCCCGGCGACTCGATGGGCGCGTGTTCGGCCTGCGGCCCGACTCGGTCACGCAAGCCTTCGAGCGCGCCGCAACCCGCGCCGGCATCGAGGGTGTGCGCATCCACGATTTGCGGCACGAAGCCACCTCGCGCCTGGCCGAGAGGTTGCAGGCGCACGAACTCGCCAAGGTGACCGGACATCGCGACATGCGGATGGTGCTGCGGTACTACCATCCACGGGCCGAGGATCTGGCGAAGAAGCTCGGTTGAGGTGACGCAGAGCAAGATGAGCCTCGAAGATGTCGTGGGGCGCTGATCCTCAACTGGCGGCGCACCTCGTCGAACGAGGTGGAGCAGGCGGGGACACGCCATCTGCACGACCGGACACCGCCGCGCCGGTTATCGCCACGGATCGGGTGATATCAAGCAGGCGTGGGGCGGCGCGGTGCCTGTGGCACTTGCTGGTGCGAATTCGGGGTGAGAGGATGTCGGCAGCGTGATCGCTGCGCAGGGAAGAAGGCTGCGAGATTAGGCGGCGGTTTTAGGTGGCGCGATGGTTGGAATCCGTTGATTCATGTAGGGCTGTTCTGATCGTCAGCGTCCGTACACACGAATTAGGCGGCGGAACTAGGCTTCACTTCACAATCGAATAGTAGTTATGCCTAAAGGAATCGTCATGATGACATTCAAGGAATTTTTGGCCGATCGAGCGAAGCAAGACGCGCCAGAAGTCACCATTGTCACGTTGCTAGATACGCTGCTTGAGCATGAGACGTACAAGAACATCCCGGGCACGAAGAGCTCGTTTCGCACAGACTCGGGCAACACAAACACCAAGACGCAGCAGCACGTGCATGTGTATGCAAAACCCAAAGGGAATGGGAAAGAAATTTATTCCATCAATAGAGATGGAAGCGGGCACGACGGGCATAGCGGTAAAGAAATTACCAAGTCGCACGCCGACTACTTCAGGTCTCAGGGATATGACGTGAAGGCGAACAATATCCTTGAAAGCATCGGAACAGACGATCCAAGCCAATTCGCTTTCTTCGTACTCATCGAGGCGGCATAACAATTCGTTCAAGGCGGACGGCTTCGCCGCCGCTTAACTCAAGCGTTGGGCGGCATCAAGGATGGTTTCTACGTGCACATAAGAGATGCTCAAAACGAGGTGCGCAGCGTTTACCTCGGCGACGTTGTGGGCAATATCGTGTCTGGGCTTCTTTGGCTTGGGTCTGCTTGTCTTGCAACGTGGCACACTCCACGGTCAGCAATCATATTGCTGGTCGTTGGCGGGTTCTTCATCTATCCAGTTACCTCAGCCATCCTTCGCCTGTTTGGTAGGCCAGCTGCGCTGAGTCGTGGCAATCCATTCCGTTGGTTGGCTATTCAAGCCGCGTTCGTTCTTCCCGTTTCTATGCCGCTCGTTGCGCCGGTTACGCTGTACCGCCTCAACTTGTTCTTTCCGGCCATGGCAATCTTGGTGGGTGCGCATTACTTACCGTTCGCAACACTGTACGGCATGCGTAGTTTCCTTGTGCTCGCGGCTGCTCTCGTCGTTTCCGGCATCATTATCGCGCTTTACCTGCCGGGTAGTTTTAGCCTTGCGGGTTGGGTCGCAGGGCTCATACTTTTGGTGTTCGCAGCGGTTGGGTACATCGAGTATCTCAGCGCCGCCCAATAATTCCGTAGGAGACTTCCCGTCAATACCGCCCGCTTGATGCTCTTGCCTTGAGCTTTCAGGCTTTCGCTGGTCGAGCGCTGAAAATTGCGCTGATGGAAATCATGCTGCACCGCCTTTGCCGCTAGCGCGGTCGATCTTTTCAGCCAGCGTCGGGAACGCGGCGATTATTCAGGCTCGGTCCGGGATGTCCTTGAGCAAGCGCTCAAGGCTGTCGAGGCGTGGGGCAAGCTGGATGGAATCCAACGCCAGGCGGCGGGCATGGACGGGCACCGACGTGCTGGCCTGGTCGGCCAAGGCCCTGAGGGTTTGGTACTCGGTATCACTGAGCCGGATGCTCAGCACTCTGCGACGCATGGTCATGGCGGCTACTCCTCTGGGCCACGGAATCGGGGCTCATCCCTAAAGGGGCATCAGCTTTCATCGCCACCGCAAAGGGGTACGCGCCCGAAAGCCCGTAGGTGGCTGAAAGTGAGGCCCGGCGCGGGATGCGCGGGGATAGCGCCTACAAGTCCGAAAATCGCCGTAGGCGGCTCTAACCCGCGCCAGCATTGGCGCGGGACACACCCGCAGGGATGCGTAGTGTGTGCCCGAAGTCCTGCCGCAGGCTGGACGGCCCATGTCGGCCTTTCGAGGCAGCCAGGGAAGCCGCCGCCTCGGGCCTGCGCCACCCTTGCCCCATCCCGCTGCGCGGTCACGGGAACCCCTGGGCGACTCCGATCACCGGCAGAGCAGAGGCAGAGCTACCAGCCCAAGCGCCGCCGCCGACCGCTGCCGCTGCCAACTCCGCCCGTCTTAATTGCGGTGCATGATTCGCATGGTCATTGGCTGAATTTGTCCAACTCCAGCGCAATAGCAATCCGAATGCACCGCATTGGGGCCGGAGTAGGTAACGGTGATCAAAGACCAGTGAAAGGCGAAATGCGCGTATCAAGCCATGGCAGGCCAACTCAGGAACCCCAGCAGTTGGCGCTGCCGCCGGTCGAGGTCTTGTTGCCAGCCTGGTCGAGGCTCAAGGTGGCGCAGCCGGTATCCTGGGTCTGCGGACCGATGGCGGTGGCGGTAATCGTGTAGGTCGATGACGTGGGTGCCACCGTCATGCTGTAGTAGCCCTCG